>JABJES010000271.1 GCA_018663165.1 Rhodospirillaceae bacterium | reverse complement strand
TCCATTCATGCAATTCCATGCCTTATGGGATTGGTCTTGTCGCAGCCTATGCCAAAAAAGAACTGGGTGACGGGGTTGATATCAGCCTCTTCAAGGCTGTCGATGATCTGATCGCCCATGTCGAGGCGACAACCCCACACTTGGCGTGTTTTTCAAACTATATCTGGAATAAGAACCTCTCCTATGAAGTGGCAAAAAGGATAAAGGAGAGATCGCCGGAAACCATTGTTGTTTTTGGCGGGCCGAACTATCCCCTCGAAGAAGGGGGGCAGGTGAAGTTTATGGCCGACCATCCGGCAATTGACTTTTACTTCGTCAAGGAAGGTGAAATTGCATTTACGGCATTTCTTCAAGAAATGCTGAATTGTGATTTCGATGTTCGAGGCCTTAAGGAACAGAGAAAAAGGCTGGATAATTGTAATTATATTATTGATGGCGACTTCATTTGTGGTGGGCTGGCAGATCGGCCTGAGAATATGGATGATCTTCCGTCTCCCTATTTAAACGGGCTGTTGGACCCTTTCCTTACACAGGGGCTTATGCCTCTTATCCAGACTGCGCGCGGCTGCCCCTTTAAGTGCACGTTCTGCCAGGAGGGAGTGGAATATTACAATCGGGTCAAACGCTATTCCAGGGAGCGGATCAAGTCCGAGCTGGAATATATTGCCCAGCGATCGAGCTTCCCGGATGTGCATTGCATCGACTCTAACTTTGGAATGTTCAAGGGCGATATCGATATCGCAAGCGATATTCACGCATGTCATAAAAAATACGGCTGGCCAAAGTATTTTATCGGCCTTTCCGGCAAGAACCAGAAAGCTAAGGTGTTGGAGGCGGCTTCGATAATCCGTGGCGAGGATGCCAAGGGGCCGGACGTCTGGCTGAGCGCCTCTGTGCAGTCCCTTGACCAGGGCGTTCTCGACAGCATAAAGCGCGGGAATGTGGCGAAGGAAGAGTTGATGTTCGTCGCCACGGAATCCGATGGCGGAAGTGGAGGAAGCGCGACAAGTTTTTCTGAGCTCATTCTATGTCTGCCGGGTGATACGAAGAAAGCGCATTTTGACTCTGTCCGGGAACTGATCGATGCCGGCATGACCGTTGTTCGCTCTCATCAGTTCATTATGCTGAATGGATCAGAGGCCGCGACGGAAGCGGACCGGCAGAAGTTCGGAATGGTTACGCGCTTTCGGATAACTCCTGCGACGACGGATAGTCATGAAATTTACGGCGAAAAGTTTACGGCGCCTGAAATAGATGAAATATGCGTTGCCAATAATACGATGCCATTTGAGGGTTATATCGATTGCAGAATGCTGAATCTAAGCCTTGAGATATTTTATAACAACGATCTGTTTAGTGAGCTGACAAAGCTTCTGAGGTGGCATGACGTATCCATATCCAATTTCGTGATGAATGTGCATGAGCGCGCAACCTCGCCCGAAAGCCCTCTGGTGGATTTGTATGAAGATTTTCTCAGGGAAACAAAAGAGCTGTTCAAAACCGAGGAAGAAGCCGCCGATTATCTTAAACAACCCGGCGTTCTGGAGCGTTATGTCGACGGTGAACTCGGCAATAATGAGCAAATGCTGTACAGGGCGGTTGCTATAGTCCATCACATGGACAAGCTTCATGATATGGCGTTCGGCGCCGGCAAAGAAATGCTCAAAAGCAAGGGCGTCAAAAACGAAAAGCTGCTGGATTATATTGACGAACTTGCCGAATACAGCCTGTTGCGCAAGCGGGATATACTTTCTCTCGAAGCGGGCGGAGACAAGAAATTCAATTTTGACTTTGTCGATCTGGAGGCCTGTAACTTTAACGGCGATCCGTTATCTTTTCTTCTCAGCAAGGAAAAGAGCATTTCGTTCAAGCGAACGCGCGAACAGAAAGACTATATAACCTCTTATAAGAAACTTTACGGCGATACGGATGCCGGTATCGGCAATATTCTTGGCATGGCGGCGAATGTGAGCAGCCTCTACAGGCACGTGGAATCGGCTTAGGCTGGCATTCCAGGCCTGATGCGCCGTCAACGCTTTAGTCGAGGAAAATTAATGCATCAGTTCAGGGAAGAAAATGAAGAGGTCCTGTACGTGGTGCCGGAGCTTGTCTTTGTCGGTGCGGAGGACATCGCTTTTTTGAAAGATCGGGCGAAACATACGCCTCGCCGCCGGTGCAGGGTCTGCGCCCATCCAAATCCGGAAAGCGATCTGCACGAGATGATCATTGCCCTTGACCAGGATTCTTATGTCCGGCCCCACAAGCATTTGGGGAAAAGCGAATCTCTGCATGTGATAGAGGGAAAGGCGACATTGTTCATTTTTAGCGATGACGGAGAGATACGGGAAATGGTTCATCTGGGAGATATTAATTCTGGCGACAGGTTTTATTATCGGATGCCGAAAAATTTGTTTCATGCGCTCGCCGTCGATAGTGAATCCTTTGTTTTTCACGAAGTGACCAAGGGCCCGCTTGACCGTAATATGTCGGTCTATGGGGACTGGGCCCCTTCTGAAGAGGATGTTTCGCAGGCGAAGGGTTATCTTCGCTCTCTCAAATCTTATGCAAGTAAGCACTGTGGCTAACGGCGGCGGAATAAAGCCGGTGCAGGGCGGTTCCTGCCGTTCTTGCGGGCGCGGCGACTTTGTTGAGATTCTAGACCTTGGCAATCTTCCTATCGCGCACCGCTTTCTCTCGAAACCGGATGAGAAAGAAGAGCTTTTCCCGTTGGCGCTTCACTTCTGTCGGGACTGCGGATTGACCCAGATTTTAAACGCTATAGATCCTGAGATTCTATACCGCGATTACAATCATAATTTCAGCTCGTGGAAACCGGAGCCTCATTTAACGTCGGAAATAGACATGATTTTTAGTCATGGAACTCCTCGTGCAGCATTAGAGGTCGGGTGTAACGACGGCAAATTCATGGCTGAATTGATGAAAGTCGGTGTGTCTAGTGGCGTTGGGATTGAGCCCAATCCGATTCCGGCCGGGATTGCGCAAGGGCGTGGCCTGACCGTTTACCAGGAAATGCTCTCGCCCCGGCTCTGCGATGGAATTGTCGAGTCCCATGGGCAGTTTGATCTCGTTGTCGCGCGCCAGGTCCTGGAGCACTTGCTGGATGTCGAGGCATTTTTTAAATGCGTTGATCGTGTTCTGTCGCCAGATGGAATGTTGTTTATAGATGTTCCGGATTTTGAGCCGGGGTTTCGACAGGGAGATTGCTCCGTTATCTGGGAAGAACATGTAAGCTATTTCACCCGTTCTGTGCTGGACAACCTTCTTTGCCGGTATGAATTTACCTCCGTTGCCTCTGAAAATTTTAATTTCAGCGGTGGATGCCTGTCGCTTCTGGCGCGGAGATCTTCAGTCAAGGAGAAGGTGGGAGCCACATCGGAATCCACGCAGGACTTGAGCGAACTTGCGGGAACCTTCAGCGGCAGGATTGCGAATTATCAAAATGCTCTGGAAGGCGCCCTGTCCAGGGCGCGTAAAAATGGAATTTCGGTTGTTCTGTATGGCACGGGCTGTCGCGCCAATATGCTGGTGAATGGTCTTTCGCTTGGACACCTCATCGACTATTCGGTCGATGATCAGAAAGAACGCCAGGGCATGTTCTTGCCGGGATCACGTCTGCCCATCCATTCGTCTGAAAAATTGCAGGCGGAGGAGGGGCAGGTTCTATGCCTGTTGGCGGTTAATAATGAAAACGAACAAAAGGTCTCCTCCAAATGTGCGGAAATGCTGGGTGATCGGGTGACATGTATCTCGCTTCACGCGCCGAAGGATATTTGTCAGGAACTCAAAAAGATAGAAAACATTATCCTGGCAGCATGAGCGCCCTCCATGGGGGAGCGGCAACAGCCAAATGCCTGATATGAATTCATATAATGGTACAGATATGTCCGAAGAAATTTGTGAAGCGCTGAGATCGCGCATTAAGGGATACACCTTTGAAGGCGGCGCATTGCTGGTGCAAATTCACCAGGTGCCGTTTCATGCCCTGGATGCCGGTGTGGCGAGAGCCCGTGGGTATTTTGCTTATCCCCCTCAATCCCTTCTTTATCTTTCTGCCGTATTCGATGGCCTCGGCATTCAGCCCCATATTCTGGATCTCAATTTTCATGTTCTCAAAGAGATGCAGAAGAAGGATGGCGACCCTCGCTCTGCCTGGGTTAAAAATTTGAATGAGGGGCTGGCCGTCTTCGATCGTCCCGTTGTCTGCCTGTCGCTTATGTTTGACTCAACCTATGAGCAGTTTCGCGAAACATGCGAATACATCAAGAAGAACAAGCCGGATGCATTTATCGCTGTTGGTGGTGTTGCGGCGACGGCCGATCCTGAAAGAATTCTCCGGGACGGGCTGGCTGATATCGTGTTCTCTCATGAAGGGGAGTCTTCTCTTCGGCGTTTTTATGAGTTCCTTCGGGGAGAAAATGAAGAGCTGCCGATAAACCTTTCTTTTCTGAATGGAGAAGGAGAGCTTGTTCAGGCACCGATGGCTTCTGGCGGAGAGGTTGATCTGGATATTCGCGACCAATATGCGCGGCTGCCGATTGCCGAATATCATCAGGTCGGATCGCTCAGTAACTTTTCACGGATGAATGGTCTTGATGTTCCCTTTGCGACGATTCTTTCCAGGAGAGGGTGCCGCGCCCACTGTAGTTTTTGCGGTGTGCGGAATTTTAACGGGAAAGGCATAAGGGTCCGTTCGCGCAGCGGGGTAATCGATGAGATGGAGTGGCTGTACCGTAATTACGGCATCCGCTATTTTGACTGGCTTGACGATGATCTGCTTTACAACAGCTCCGACTGTATCAAAATGTTTGAGGAAATAAGCGAGCGACTTCCCGGTATTTCCTGGGGCGCCAATAATGGCGTTATTGCCGCGGCGGTAACGCCTGAAATACTTGATGCGATGGAAAAGAGTGGATGCATCGGGTACAAGATTGGCCTGGAAAGCGGCAACCCGGACGTCCTGCGCCAGGTACATAAGCCGACAAACCTTGCAAAGTTTT
>JABJES010000188.1 GCA_018663165.1 Rhodospirillaceae bacterium | reverse complement strand
TGGGAGCGGCAGGGCAAATGGCGTTTGGGGCGAAATTTTGGCTTATGGCTGATGAACTCAGGCCTCTCGGTGGGGCTGGTTCTGCCTCTGACCATCGCTTGTGCTGCGCTTTCCATGGAGTTTTTCGCCTGGCGGCCTGTCTGGTGGGCGGGGGGCTGGGGGCTTGTCTTCGATCTTCTGGCGCTGGATTTCTTGATCTACTGGTGGCATCGGATCAACCACGAATGGCGGTTTCTGTGGCGTTTTCATGAAATTCACCATCTTGATGCCTGGCTCGACAGCACATCGGCTCTGCGCTTTCATTTCGGCGAGGTCGCTTTATCGGCCCTGGCCAGGGGCGGAGTCATCCTGCTCATCGGTTTTCCGGTCGACTCGGTTCTGGTTTTTGAAATTCTGATTCTCACGGCGGCGATTTTCCACCATTCAAATTTGCGCCTGCCCGGCGGTTTGGAGCGCTGGCTTTCTCTTTTAATCATTACGCCATCGATCCATTGGGTGCACCACCATGCCTGGCGGCCGGACACGGATTCAAATTACGGCACGATGTTCAGTTTTTGGGACCGGATTTTTTCAACCAGCAGCCCGTCAAAACGGGCAATGGATCTTGAAATCGGGGTGGAAAATGAGGCCGAAAAAGGGCTTCTGCGGCTTGTCTTGCGGCCCTTTCTTCCCCGGCGTACGGACGGAGAATAAGGCCGGATCCGGCGAACAGACTTACTTGATCAGAGGGTTATACAGGCTATCGGGATGTTCAAAGATAAACAGCCGGGGCTTTAATTCCATCCCGGTGGTCGTGTCGAGAAGGGCGACGGTGGTGGTGACGCCCTGGGGATCGGTGATAATCCATTTTCTGAGGCTTAAGGGCTTGTCGGCAAAAACCAGGGTCAGGCGGCCGATATCCGGGTTTTCCTTGTCCAGTATGGTGAGCCGGAGAACGCCTTTGCCGCGGTCAAAGCCAATCACCTCAATATCGGTGCCGAGATCAAGCTTGTCCCGCAGCAGGATATAAGCCGGGGTATTTTCAATCTGGAATGTATTTATCGATTTCAATTCGGAATCGTAATAAGTCAGCTTTTGTCCATCGGCGATAATAAGAATAGGTACCGGGGGATTGTATTCGATGCGGAGTTTGCCCGGTCGGGAGAGATAAATCCTGCCCTCGGCAATCTCGCCAAGACTGGAAATCTGGTAAAAGCGGCCGGAAAGGGTGCGAATGCTGTCGAAATAGGTTTCGATTCGCGCGATATCGGCTTTGTCCTGCTGGCTGAGATCAGCCTGCTTTACCTGTTTTGGCGGGGTGGTGTTCTTGCGGGGGGAAAAAGAGCGTCGCTGATCGGGATTAGCTTGTTGCGCCAGACTTCCGCCATCCGCAAAGACAAGCAGAGCCAGGCTGAGCGCGACAGCTTTCAGGATCGACCACCTGGCCGGCGCGGGCAAAAGGAAAAAGCGGCGATTGGATAAACGATGTTCCAAATCCAAGGGGGTGATGCTCCAAATTCGAGAGAGGCGGGCAATGTAAGGGGGATGCGGGGCTCAAGTCAAAGCCCCGTTCAGGCGTCGCGGTCGGGAACCAGAATCTCACGTTTGCCGACATGGTTCGCCGGGCCGATAACGTTTTGGGCTTCCATCTGCTCGATTAGGCGGGCGGCGCGGTTATAGCCGATCTGCAAGTGGCGCTGGACAAAACTCGTTGAGGCCTTGCGCTGGCTGATGACCAGTTGCACGGCCTGATCGTAAAGATCATCCCCCGATCCACCATCGTCCATCCCGCTGATGAGGCCGCTATCATTATCTTCCGTGACCGCCTCAAGATAGTCGGGCTCGCCCTGGGCGCGCAGATGGGCGACGACGGATTCAACTTCTTCGTCCGAAACGAAGGGACCGTGAACCCGGGTGATGCGTCCGCCGGCGGCCATATAGAGCATATCGCCCTGGCCAAGAAGCTGTTCGGCTCCTTGCTCGCCGAGAATGGTGCGGCTATCGATTTTTGAGGTCACCTGAAAGCTGATGCGGGTGGGAAAATTGGCCTTGATGGTGCCGGTAATAACGTCGACCGAGGGGCGCTGGGTTGCCATGATGATATGAATTCCTGCGGCTCTGGCCATCTGGGAAAGGCGCTGAATGGCACCTTCGATATCCTTGCCGGCGACCAGCATGAGATCGGCCATTTCATCGACAATGACAACGATTAGCGGCATCGGATCAAGGTCGAGGGGCTGTTCTTCGAAAACCGGCTTACCGGTGTCGGCGTCAAAACCGGTCTGCACCTTGCGGGTCAGAATTTCACCTTTTTTCCGCGCCTTGGCCACTCGCTCGTTATAGCCCGCGACATTGCGAACCCCCATTAAGGACATCAGGCGATAGCGGTTTTCCATCTCGCGGACGGTCCATTTCAGGGCGACGACGGCCTTTTTAGGTTCGGTGACAACGGGGGCAAGCAAATGGGGGATGTCGTCATAGACCGACAGCTCGAGCATTTTCGGATCGATCAGGATGAGCTTGCACTGATCGGGCGAGAGCCGATAAAGGAGCGATAAAATCATCGCATTGATGGCCACTGATTTGCCCGAGCCGGTGGTGCCAGCAACCAGCAAATGGGGCATCCGGGCAAGGTCGGTGATCACCGGCGCACCGCCGATATCCTTGCCCAGAACCAGCGGCAATTGCGCCTTGGTGCGTTCATAGTCGTCAGACGAGAGAAGCTCGCGCAGGGCAACGGGCTCGCGTCTGGCGTTGGGCAATTCAATGCCGATTACGTTGCGGCCGGGAATAGCCGCGATGCGGGCTGAAATGGCGCTCATCGACCGGGCAATGTCATCGGCCAGGCCTATAACGCGGCTGGTTTTTGTCCCCGGCGCGGGCTCGAGCTCGTAAAGAGTGACGATGGGGCCGGGCCGCACTTTGATGATCTGGCCGCGGATACCGAAATCGTCGAGTACGGATTCGAGTAGCCGGGCATTTTGGGACAGAGACTCTTCGTCGATCTCGTTTATCCCGGTCCCATTGTCGGGCAGATGAAGCAGGTTAAGGGGCGGCAGGCTATAGGAACTATCAAGGGACAGGGAAAGATTGGCTTGTCGTGCGGCTTGCGCTTTTTTGCCCTGGCGGGGCGACGGTGCCTTGTCGGCGACCAGGGATTTTGCCGCGCGCGAGCGCGCCGCCGCAGGTGTTGCAGGGCTGGCTGATGATGCCAGGGCGGGATCGGTCCGTTCAGTTGAGGCTGAAGCGTCCTCGGCGCGGCGTTGGAAAGGCCGCAGCAAAAGAGAAAAAAGAATGCGTATTATCGCTGATCCAGCGCGCCAAAGCAGGGCCAGAAAATCTGCCCCATGGCGGAAAAGAACACCCCATTCCCCTGGTGACAGGCCCATGGCGACGGCGAGGACGAAGAAGGCTGGAAAGAAAAGAAGAAAACCGATCATCACCGGGGTCAGGGTAAATCCCAGATCAAACTGGATGAGAAAAGAATGAAGATTGGAAAACAGTGTTGTGCCGACGATACCCCCCGCGCCGCCAGGCAGGGCGTCCAGAGCGCTAAAGGGAAGGGCGGCAAAGGCCATGACGAATAAAAGCAGGGCGAAGGGCAGGGCGGCGAGATTGAGCCAGGCCCGGCGCAGTTCTTTTTTCATCAAAAGCTGCCAGGACCAGGCAAGAAGAACCAGAACAATAAGCCCGGCGGCAAGCCCGATCGTCTGCAGGCTGAGGTCGGCGACAGCTGCACCGGTTGCGCCAAGAGGGTTTTCCGCCGGTTGAGCGGTTGCCGTGTTGAGGGAGGGATCGGCTGGATCATAGCTGATCAGGGCCGTGGCCAAGGCCGCAGCGGTCAGCGCCAGGACAAGGGCCACGATATCAATACACCGGCGGCGGATAAACGCCGTGGTTCCAAAGGGGAGAAAGGCCATCTTGCCTGAAGTGGTCGACATAGCTGATTTTAACGCCGTCTTGTCGTCTGGGTCCAGCCAGAACCACATCATCTTGTGGCAACGGAGGGAGAGACTCAACTTAAGAGAGAAGAAAAGCAACGGATCACTCTAAAATTGTAATGATTTTAAGATTTGGCTCCTATTCTGTTGAGGGGTGTATTTTGATGAGGAATCACGAATGGGCGAATCTCAAGCGCTTAAAGGCAGGACAGAGGGTTTGAGTTTGGGCAATAAGATGTCTGAGGGCAAAAACAAACAAAACCCCCGTTTAAAGGAGGCGGGAACAGCCCAGGACAGTGGGTCGATCCTGGGCACTGCGGAGGTCATCAATTCTTTGGCCGAGATTAATCAACGGATTGAATATCTGTACGGCTATGCGGACAGTGAAAACACCGACATGCTTTCAGCCGAGGCCTACAGCATCAAGGCGCTGGCCAGGAGTATCGGGTTGAGTGGCACGCGAGAGCTGGCCAAAGGTCTCCATCTTGCCTGTTTGAAAAGAAATATCCACGAGGCCCGGTTCCTTGTTGAATCACTGGAACGGATGGCAAAGCTCGAGGCGGGTAAATTGCAGCGCAAGTTGAAGCTGGGCTAATTCGGCAAGGGTCGATTAAAAACGCCCGCCCCCCGGAAGGGAGCGGGCATCCTTATGACAGAGCAAATTGAAAAAGTGGCGTGCGGTCTAAATTTCGTAGGCCTTTTCACCGTGAACCATAATGTCGAGACCTTCGACCTCTTCATCTTCGTTGACGCTCAAACTGCCGACCATCTTTTCCGCCACCTTGAGGATGATACAAGAGATCACTGCGGTCCAGATCAGGGTCGCAACAATAGCGATGATTTGGACAGAAAGCTGGCTGGTGATGGTCATGCCCTCGGCCAGACCGAAGCCGCCGAAACTCTCCGTGGCCAATACGGAAACCAGAATAATCCCCGTCGCGCCGCCGACACCATGGACCGCCATGACATCCAGGGAATCGTCGATTTTGAGGCGGCTTTTGACCAGCACCACTGCATAAAAGCAGATGATGGCGGAAACCGTGCCGATGATAAGTCCGCCGAGCGGCCCGACAAAACCGGCTGCCGGGGTAATCGTGGCGAGACCGGCAATGGTGCCGGTGACGGTGCCGATCAGGGACGGCTTGCCGTATTTGGCCCACTCGATGGCCATCCAGACCAGTGACGCGGTCGCCGCTGAAATATGGGTGACCAGCATCGCCATGCCGGCGCTGCCGTCGGCGGCGAGCGCACTACCGGCATTGAAACCGAACCAGCCGACCCAGAGCATGGCGGCTCCGGTCATGGTCATCCCCGGTGAGTGCGGAGGTTTGACATGGCCGGGAAATCCGCGCCGTGTTCGCATCATCAAGGCGATGACAATCGCTGCGGTTCCGGCGGTAACATGGACCACCAGTCCGCCGGCAAAATCAAGCACCCCCATCTGACCGAGCCAGCCGCCGCCCCAGACCCAGTGGCAGACCGGCGCATAAACAAAGACCAGCCACAGGGCGGAGAAAATAAGCATGGCGGAAAACCGGATCCGCTCCACATAGGCGCCGACGATAAGTGCCGGGGTAATGATGGCGAAGGTCATCTGGAACATGAAAAACACTGATTCTGGAATGTTGCCCGACAGCGCGTCTTTTCCGACACCGATCAGGGCCATTTTATCGAGCCCGCCGATAAACCCTTGCAGGTCTCCACCGTCGGAAAAGGCGAGGCTATAAACGCCGACGAGCCACAGCACCGAGGCCATACAGCAAATGACGAAACAATGCATAAGGACGGAGAGCACGCTTTGGGAACGCACCAGCCCACCGTAAAAAAGAGCGAGGCCGGGAATGGTCATGAACAGGACAAGGGCTGTCGATGTCAGGATCCAGGCCGTGTCGCCGCTGTCATGGCTGGCCAGGGCGATGTCCTGGGCCAGGTCCTGGGCGCTGGCCTCAAACGCCAGCAGGCTAAGGCTGATTAAAAAGAGCGCGCCTAAAATCGAAGTAAAGAGTTTCATTGCACCACCGTATTTGCTGATCGGGGCAGAAATCCTGAAAAATGACCGCCCCAATTCAGGTCAAAATCCCGCCGCCGGTGACCGACCGCAGGATTAAGAGAACAAGAATCGTGCCATAAAAAATATTGGCCCCTTGATTAAAGCCGTGCTTGCTCTGAAGCATTGGGAAATGAGGGGTTGAGCCCGTTGCCCGCTGTAAAAAACAGGGTTTGGCCGGAGGACGGGAAAGGGTGCGGGGTTAGATGAGAAAACGGTCCGTCCAATATATGGGCAGACTGGTGCGGCGATGCACAATAAAAAGGCACAGCAAAAGGCGAGGGAGGTGTTGAAACCTCTCTCGCCTCTGCTGCCGCCTTTCCCCCGGTGGTGTCAGGGAAAGGGGGGCGGAAAACAGCACCGCACCAAGGCAGGTGCGTTTGCTGCTACTCCCCCTTAGGGGACCGTTTCGCCGTGAATGGCGCTGTCGAGGCCTTCGCGTTCCTCATCCTCGCTTACCCGCAATCCGATGAACATCTGGATTACCTTGAGGATGATAAAGGTGGCGACGGCACAGTAGATGATTGTGGCGATGATCCCGTAAGCCTGGATCCATACCTGGCTGGTATTGCCCTCGATAAGGCCGGGCGTACCGCCGATGGCTTCAACGGCAAAGACCCCGGTCAGGAGTGCGCCGACGATGCCGCCGATGCCATGGACACCGAAGACGTCGAGGCTGTCGTCATAGCCAAGGGCCTTCTTGAGTATGACAGCACCCCAGTAACAGGCCGCTCCGGCAATCAGGCCGATATAAAGCGCGCCGGCCGGATCAACAAAGCCGGATGCCGGGGTAATGGCGACCAGACCGCCAACGGCGCCCGACACGATGCCGAGAACGCTGGGCTTGCTGCGGAAAACCCACTCGATGATCATCCAGGAGAGCGCTGCTGCCGCGGTTGCGATTTGGGTCACCACCATGGCCATGGAAGCGGCATTGTCTGCGGCGACGGCGGACCCGGCGTTGAAGCCGAACCAGCCAACCCACAACAGGGAGGCACCGATGACGCTTAAGGTCAGGTTATGTGGCGGCATGGGCACATTGGGATAGCCGGTGCGTTTGCCAACCATGATTGCCGCAACCAGACCGGCGATGCCAGCGTTGATATGAACAACGGTGCCACCGGCAAAGTCGAGCACGCCAGCCTCAGAGAGAAAGCCGCCGCCCCAGACCCAATGACAGATCGGCGCATAAACCAACAGCATCCAGGAGCCGAGGAAAATCAGCATGGCGGAAAACTTCATCCTGTCGGCAAAGGCGCCGATGATGAGTGCCGGGGTAATGATCGCAAAGGTCATTTGGAAAACCATGAACAGGCTTTCCGGGATGGTTCCAGACAGGGCATTGATGTCGAGGCCGGAGAGCATGAAATTGTCGAGCCCGCCGACATAATCATTCATGCTCCCGCCGTCGGAAAAGGCGATCGAATAACCGGCCACCATCCACAGCACCGTCATCAGACAGCAGGTGGCAAAGACCTGCATGAACATGGACAGCACGTTATTCTTGCGGACCATACCGCCGTAGAAAAGGGCGAGGCCCGGAATGGTCATAAGCAGGACCAGGGCGGTTGCCGTCAGCATCCAGGCGGTATCACCGGCACTCAAAACCGGAGCCTCTTCTGCCATCACCATTGTAACGGATTCCAGTTCAACCATCTCCTGGGCGAAGGCCGGGGAAGATCCCGCTACCGTCTGGCCAAGGGCCAGGACGCCGAATCCCAAAAGGAAATACATTAATATCTTGGTACTTTTCATGTTGTGCTCCTTTAAAACCGGTGCCCTTTAAAGGGCGTCCGAATTGGTTTCACCGGTACGGATACGGACGGCCGATGCGACATCGATTGTAAAAATCTTGCCGTCGCCGATCTTCCCCGTGCTTGCTGTTGATTTGATGGATTCGATGACCTGTTCGGCAAGTTCATCGGGAACGACGACCTCGATCTTGACCTTGGGCAGGAAACTCACGGCGTATTCTGCCCCGCGGTAGATTTCGGTCTGGCCTTTTTGGCGTCCGAACCCTTTGACCTCGCTGATGGTGAGGCCCTGAACGCCGAGTGCCGTCAGGCTTTCCCGTACCTCATCGAGCTTGAAAGGTTTAATAATGGCCATGATCAACTTCATAATGCCTATCCTTTATGGCCGAAAACCGTCCCCTTTGCTGTGCAGACCGGCGGCTAAAGGCCGGTGCGGGGAGCTCATTTCGGCGGTTACAACAGAGCGGCGACGATCCAATATCGACCGCAGAACAGGGGAGACATTTCAAGAAGCGTGCCGAACCATAGGAAAGAGGTTAAATGTTAATTATCAATGAGTTACATTTGTTCCGGATGCAAAATAAACTATGCTGCGCCTAATTAATGCCTATATAATAGCCGCGAATGAATAGATGGTGAAAATATGTGCATATTTTGATTGGGTTGTTCGGCACCCGAACCGGGATGGATTTTTCAGCCCCCTATCGTCCCTTTTGCTATAGTTCCGGCCTTGCGGTCTTTCATTGGTTTTTATGGCAAAACCCACATGGCGAAACCTAAAGACGACTTTGATCTTTTAATCACCGGCGGCGGTTTGGTCGGGCTGACCCTGGCAATTGCCATGGACCGGGCCGGTTTGAGCTGCGCAATCGTCGATAATCAAACCCCTGCCCATACATTGGCCCCGGATTTTGATGGCCGTACCTGTGCGATTGCTTACGGTTCGCGGCTTCTCCTGGAGACCCTCGATATCTGGCCCGCCATGGCCGATTTTGCGGGTCCGATTTTGGATATCCGGGTTTCCGATGGGGATTCCGGGCTCTTCCTTCATTACGATCATCGCGATGTGGGGGATCAGCCTTTCGGCCATATTGTTGAAAACCGGGTGATCCGTCATGCGCTCTACAAGGCGTTTGAGGGATGTACCCACTCACGACTGTTCGCTCCGGCCGAAGTAGAGACAATTGATTTTGGCGGCAAGCGGGTTCATGCCCGGCTCAAAGATGGTCGGGAGCTGACGGCCGCTTTGGCCGTTGCCGCCGACGGGCGGCGTTCGGCCTTGAGAGATATGGCGGCGATCGGCGTCGATGAGTGGCAGTACAACCAAACCGCCATCGTCTGTACCGTGGCCCATGAAAAACCCCATCTTGGTATTGCCCAGGAAAGATTTTTGCCTGCCGGTCCCTTCGCCATTTTGCCGATGGCTGAGGACAGCGAAAGCGCGCTTGAATATCCACACCGTTCGTCGATTGTCTGGACCGAGCGGACAAAACTGGCCCCGGCGCTGATGGGCCTCGGGGAAGAGGGGTTTGGGGCCGAACTGGTTCGGCGTTTTGGTGATTATCTGGGCGACCTCAAAGTGACCGGCCCACGCTGGTCCTATCCCTTGAGCCTTCAGCACGCCCGATCTTATATCGGGCCGCGCCTGGCGCTGATCGGCGATGCCGCCCATGCCATCCATCCGATATCCGGCCAGGGGCTTAATCTTGGTCTGCGGGATGTGGCGGCGCTGGCTGAAGTTGTCGCCGACGCCCATCGCCTTGATCGCGATATCGGGTCACAAGAAGTGTTGAGGCGCTATCAGGGCTGGCGGCGCTTTGACGTTGTGGTGTTGATGGCGGTAACCGACGGATTGAACCGGCTTTTCTCGAACGATATTGCGCCCCTGCGTCTGGCGCGGGACATTGGTCTTGGGCTGGTCAACCGCGCCGGGCCGTTGAAAAAGATTTTCATGCGTCACGCCATGGGCAATGTCGGCGACCTGCCCCGCTCGATGCAGGGTCGTCCGCTTTAGGGATCGCGGATCTTAAGGGTCGCGAGACATCCTGGCGGCATCGAGCTTTTCCAGATAGGCCTGCCACAGCTCATCCTGACGTGAGCCGATTTCATAAAGATAACGCCAGGAATAAATGCCGGTGTTGTGAAGATCGTCGAAGTTAATCCCGATAGCGTAATTGCCCACCGGTTCAATGCTCAGGATACCCACATGGCGGCGACCGCCGACCAGGGTTTCCTGGCCCGGTCCGTGACCCTTGTTTTCGGCCGACGGACTTTCGGCGCGCAGAAACTCTGCCGGGTAGGAAAACTTGCGCCCGTCATCGAAGTCGATCTCGAGAATTTTTTCGATCGATTTAAGGCGGATCTCGACGGGCTGGGGCGCACCGTCGGCGGGTGAGGAATTCTCTGCTGGCATCTGGTTGTGTGATCCTTAGAGGGTGTTTCAGCTCTTGGCTGGCTGATCGCCGTCGAGCGCTCTGGCCTCATCGACCAGCATGATGGGAATACCGTCGCGGATCGGATAGGCCAGTTTCGCCTGGTCTGAAATAAGTTCCCCGGCTTGTGGATCATAGCGCAACGGCCCCTTGGTCAAGGGGCAGACGAGGATTTCAAGAAGTTTTGGGTCAACGCTAGCGCCGTGTTCGGTCATATGGGCCTCCGTATAATTTCCTCCGGCATAGCATTGCGGGAAGACAGGGGACAAGGGTTACTGGCAGGTCAATTCTGAATTATCGGTATCGATCAGGGCCATTTCAATGAGGGAGATCAGAATTTGCGCCCGCTCACCAAGGCTGGTGGCTTCAAGCAGGGCCTGCTTTTCATTGGCGGCAAAGGGGAACCCCATGGCCAGTGAGGTGATGAGATTTTCGTCAGAAGCGGTTGAAATAATCTGCCATTCGGCCTGAATGCCCTGAAGCTTGAGAAAGGGGCGGACACAGGCTTCTAGCCTTTCCATGTCAATAACGTCCCCGGATTGCGGGGTGAAATCTCCCCTGAACTTGTTCCAGTCCGGGCGAATGCTCCGAAATCCGTCGGTTATGTCGAGCTCTTCGGCAATTTCAAAGCGACACACCCCCTCAAGGGTAATTTCAAACCGGTCGTCGAGGGTTTCGGTAAAGGAGACGATGCGTCCAGCACAGCCGATATTATAGAGTCCAGGCTGGTCGGGATCTGAGCCGGGCCCATCCTTGCCTTCCTGGGGCTGGACCATGCCGATGAGGCGATCTGCTTTAAGTGAGGCCAAGGTCATGGCGAGATAGCGCGGTTCAAAAATATTCAGTGGCAAACGGCCGCGAGGCAGCAGCAGAATCTCTTCCAAAGGAAAGATTGGAATCTGCGCGGGCAGGCTCTCGAAGATCAGAGAAAAGGGCATTTCCTTTATCATGTAAGATCTTTTGCGCTTTCTGGCCTTTTAAGAAAAGAAAAGAGTTGAGAGCCGCTTGCGGCCGTCAACGACAAGGGGATGGCTGGGGCCCAGGGCTTCAAAAAACATCAGCAGCTTTTTGCGCGCCGCCTGATCATTCCATTCTCTGGCCCGGCTTACAATTTCGAGAAGCCCATCAATGGCCAAAGCGCCTTCGCCATCAGAATAAAGGGCGCAGGCGAGATCATAACGGGCTTGATGATCGTCAGGATTGAGATCGAGCCGTTCGGCAAGGGCCGAGGTATCGCTGTCCCCTGCTGCCCCTTCTTCGGCCAGGGTCAGGGCCGTTATGGCGGCGGTAAGCGCTGGATGTTTGAGTTGCTCGGGGGTCGTGTGATCGAGAATTTCCCGTGCCCGGACCAGGTCTTTGGTCGCCACAAAGCAGTGAATGAGACCGGCTATGGCTTGCGGGTTGTCGGGCAGGGCCGCCAGGATGCGCCCATAGAGGTCGGCACCCGCCAAAGGGTCGCCCTCATCAAGAGTCGATTTGGCATGGGCCAGGGCGACGGCCAGAGCTTCGGCGTCATCGCCGCCACCGGAAAGATCAAGCAGACCCTGGAGAAAGGTTTTGATCTGGCTTTCGGGCACAGCGC
>JABJES010000129.1 GCA_018663165.1 Rhodospirillaceae bacterium | reverse complement strand
ATGCCGTCGATGCCGTCCATGAAATTGAACAGGTTGAGAAACCAGACCCAGGCGATAACGGCCAGTCCCTTGTCCATAAGGGGCGGCAGCAGGCCTTGGAAAACAAGCCCCTCATCACCGCCGGGCAGGGTGGAAATTCCGATCAGGGCGACGGCGAACTGTACTCCCAGCCGGATCAGTGGGGGCAGCCCCCTCAAATCGTCAATCAAAGACACCAGCGCCAGGGCCAGGGCGCAGAGGCAGAGAAGACCGACCGCGCCAGGCTTGGCGAGCCCGCCTGGAATGAGGGCCGGAAAGCTCCAGGCGAGTATAATCCAGGTGACGAGAATAATGCCGATAACGGCGATGCCAGCGCCCCGCGGCGTCGGGGTTTGGTGGCTGCTGCGGGGGTTGGGCCGGTCGAGAACAGAGCGGTGACGCAGGAATTGCACCAGATAACCGCTGCCCAGGAGGGTGGCGGCGGCAACAGTGAAGAAAAGTGTCAGAACAAATAGCCAGGACATGACCCGGTTATACGCCACGCGCCTGAATTGACAAAGAAGACGTGGGGGGTTAGACGGTTTGACCAATCAGCGGGCGTTTCCATTTCGCCGTCATTTCCCGGGAGGTATCATTGAAAGTCTGCATTATCGGCCTTGGTTATGTCGGCTTGCCGCTTGCGGTCACACTTTCCGGCCATGAGGACGTTACCGGCTTTGATCTCGACGACGGGCGGATCGCAGAGTTGCGCTGTGGCGATGACCGCACCGGCGAGGTGGACGCCCCGGCACTCTCCGCCGCTGCCCTCACTTTTACCACCGATGAGAAAGATATTAGCGGCCAGGACATCTATATCGTCACCGTGCCGACGCCGGTAAGTGCGGAAAATATGCCTGATTTATCGGCCCTGCGCGCGGCTTGTCGAACCGTCGGTGGGGTAATGGGCAAGGGTGCCATTGTCGTTTTTGAGAGTACGGTCTATCCAGGGGTTACCGAAGATGTCTGCGGGGCCGAGCTTGAGGCTGCCTCCGGACTTGTCTGTGGAACAGATTTTTTCCTTGGCTATTCGCCTGAGCGGGTTAATCCCGGAGACAAGGAACACACGATTGACCGCATCACAAAGGTGGTCGCCGGCCAGACTGTGGAGGTCGCCGCCAAGCTTGAGACCCTGTACAGCAAGGTGACGAAGGGCGGTGTCTTTCTGGCCCGTGATATCCGTACCGCCGAGGCGGCCAAGGTGATCGAAAATGCCCAGCGCGATATCAACATCGCCTTTATCAATGAGGTGACACAGATTTTCCATCGCCTCGACCTGTCGGTTCACGATGTTCTTGATGCCGCCAAGACGAAATGGAATTTTCTCGATTTCCGGCCGGGGCTGGTCGGCGGCCATTGTATCGGCGTTGACCCCTTCTATCTGGCCCATTGCGCCGAGACCGTCGGACACCACCCGGAGATCATTCTTTCAGGCCGCCGCATCAATGACGGCATGGGTGATTTCATCGCCCGGTCCGTTCATGATGATCTGGCCAAAAACGGTGGGGAAAAGGCAGATATTCTGGTGCTTGGCCTGACGTTTAAGGAAAACGTGCCGGATCTGCGCAATTCGAAAGTGGTCGATGTCATTCGCTGCCTGGAAAGCCTCGGCCATAGGGTGCATGTGGATGACCCGATGGCTGACAAGGCAGAGGCAAAGGCGATTTACGATCTCGATATTTCAGGCAGCGATAACCTTGACGCCCTTAAAGAAGGCGGCCCCTATGGCTGCGTTCTCGGTGCTGTCGCTCATGATCTCTATCGGCAAATGAAGGAGGGTGATTTTATGCGCCTTCTTGGCGGCGGCGGGCTTGTTGCTGATATCAAGGACATGTGGAGCCAGGTCAGCCTGGGGGCTGATATCCGCCGCTGGCGGCTTTAAGAAAGCCCGCAATTTGGTCAGACCCGGTTGAAGGCCCATTTGATGATGGCGACCTCGCCGCTCGTCCCGCCTTTGATCGCTCCCGTCACCACGACCTGCTCACAGCGCTTAACCTCACCGCCGCGCCCGAGATAGATGCTCTCACTGATTGACAGTGCGCCGCCCTGCACCCGCAAGCGCCAGCCGCCGCCTGATGGCAGGCGCAGAAGAACGGTCTGGCGGTTGTGAAGCAGCGAGGCGCTCACTGTCGGATGAAGATGAAAGCGCAGGGCAAAGGCAATATTTTCCTGCATATGGGCACCGCTACCGGAAGGAAAAAGAGTGTCCTCGCCGCGCAAATCTTCGCCGCCACTGGCCAGAAACAGGCGGCGCTGATGGATGACGCCGAAGAGCTCTTCATAGCCGTTATGGCTCGCCTCGATCAGGATATTGCCGTTTTCCTCTTCCCGGTGGAGGGTCGCCACAGCGCGCCGTTGGCCCAAGCGGCCATTGGCTAGAATTTCGGTGGAATTGGTATCCTCAATGGTCATGGTGGAATGGGCGGCAGTGGATTTCAGCGCCCTCTGCCAGAGGGTGCCGGACGTGGCCTGAGCGCCGCAATTAACGATCAGGCGCTCTTTGCCGATGCTCATCTCGAAGGCCAGGGTACCGGCATGGAGATGCTCTTCGGGCGGCGCTTCAAATCCGGGCAAGAGGTTTGGCGGGCCGGAATCCATAATCACCAGACAACGGTTGAGGTTGAGCCGCTGAAACCCGCCATGGGGGGCTGATGACAGGGGCTTGCCCTTGGCCTCGGCGCGGGTCAGGACCATGTCGGCAAGCCAGCTTTCGCCTTCCATCGTATCGTTGAAAAGGGCCAGGCCACCATCCCCATGGCGAAAGAAACGCAGCATCGGTGCCATGCGGTCGATTGCCGATTGGAGGATCGGCGGTGCCTCAATCTTTGCTCCGGCAAGACAGGCGCGGATGTCGATAAACAGTTTAAGAATCGAAAGCTGGAGCCTTGGGCAGCGCTCAAAGTGAGACCCGTCGGGAAGGATTTGGCGGTCGATTTCACGGGTCAGTAAACGCAACCCCTTGGCCAGCCAGCGGCGTCCATTGGGCAGACAGATACCGGCATAGATCAGGCCGCGTATGGCGCGCAGTCGCCGTGCGCCACGGGTTTCCCATCCAGCAGTACGGGCGAGATGGCGTGCCTGGCGGGCCAGGCTTTTAAAGACGAGCCGCCGAAAATCCTCTTCCGCGCTGGCGCAGAAGAAGTCGTATTGGCCGAGCCAGGCGGCGATGCGGTCGCCGGTGATATCGCTGCGCCAGGCGAGGGGTGACCAGAACTGGTGCTCTGTGATCCAGTCGGCGACAAGGGCGCGGGCGCGTCGTCTTGCAGCATCGGAACCGATCACATGAAGATCGTTGATCCAGGAAAACCCGTGCAGCCCCTCGCTCCAGGCCGGGCTCAGGCCATGGGGCGACCACAGGGATTCGTCACCATGGACGGTTTCACCGAAAAAAGGAAACTCACCGGCGAGGATGGCGTTCCCTCGCTCGGCATTACCGGGCCAGGGGTCGGGCGGGGTGAAAATTATGTTTTGGGGTGCCCGACCGATCAGGAACAGGGGGTATAGGGGATTGCCATAGAGGATGGGGCGGGCGCTGCGGATTGCCCAGATAAATCCGGCGGCCGGCCGAAAAACCGGTCGGGCAAAATAGATGCGGCTTAAAAGACGCGGAAGATGGCTCCGGGGACTCATCCCTTAACGTGCCTTACCGGTTATTTTAGCAGACATCGGCGACAGGCGGACTGGGGACTTCATACTGTTTTCCTACCAGCTTGCCGTTTTCCCCGCAAGCAGTGAGCGCAGGAGGGCGGTTTGCAGGCCTGGTGTCTGGCGGCTGGATTTAGTTTTTTATCAGGCGGGCGGCGAAAAATCCGTCTAGGCCGCCAAGCTCAGTGAGATGGCAGGGCAGGGTGCGCATCTCACCATTTTTGGTAATTGCCTGTGTCAGGCCGCCGATCTCGTCGGCGGTGATGGGGCTGCGTTTAAGCGAGCTGATGGTTTTAAGGGCGTCGGCAATGCGGTCTTCGCCCTCCTCTTTTTGCAGCGAACAGGTGCAATAGACGAGGGTTCCGCCGGGTGCGAGCATCTGGGCGGCGTTGGCGATCAGGCGGTCCTGATCGGCGGCCAGGCGGGTGACGTCTTCGTCTGATTTCAGGCGGGCGACGTCGGGATGACGGCGCAGAGAACCGGTGGCGGTGCACGGCGCATCAAGGAGGATGGCGTCAAAGGGTGTTTTGGGTTGCCATGTGGCAGCGTCGGTACAGATTGTTTCAACTTCAAACCCCAGACGGGACAGATTTTCTTCCATTCGGACAAGGCGTTTTTTACTCCGTTCAATTGCCGTAATCTGTGCGCCACCTGCTGCAAGCTGGGCGGTTTTGCCGCCGGGTGCTGCGCAAAGATCGGCGACACGTTTGCCTTGAACGTTTCCCAGCAAACGCACCGGCAGGGCGCTGGCGGCGTCCTGCACCCACCAGGTGCCCTCATCGTAGCCCGCCATTTCGCGCACCTGTCCGCCGCCGCTCACCCGCACCGAACCGGTCGGGAGCACGACACCGCCGAGCTTTTCGGCCCACAAAGCGGGATTATCACGGATTGTGAAATCGAGCGGCGGGTCGGCGAGATGGACCCGTGCGATTGCCCTGGTTGTTTCCTCACCATAGGCGCTGATCCAGCTTTTCCACAGCCAGTAAGGGGTGTTGAGACGCGGCGCATCCTGTTTTTCAATTCCCGCTTTTCCGTCCCGGACAAGCTTGCGTAAAACGCCGTTGACCAGTCCGGCCAGCGGATCATAGCCTTCGGCGCGGGTCAGGTTGACGGCGGCATCGACGGCGGCATGGGGTGGCGTATCGAGAAAGATGAGCTGGGCGATGGAAAGACGCAGGATGTCGTGCACTCTGGCACCTTTTTCGCCCAAGGGGCGTTTCAGGTAATCGGCGAGAGTGGCGTCGATCTGGCCCAGGCGGCGCAGAACGGTGGCGGTGATGAGGCGGGCAAAGGCGCGGTCGCGGGGTTCAAGGGCATTAAATGTGCCGCCCTTTTCCCGTTCTGCCGCACTTAATGCCGCATCGAGCATCTGGTCCTTGTGTAGAACCGCGGCAATAAGATCAAGCGCCAGGGCGCGGGCGTCAGGCTTTGCGGTTTTTTTTGGGTGAGGGGCAGGCGACATGCCCACCCTTTAACAACAAACCGCGCGGGGCGAAAGTGAAACCGGCTTTCAGGCCGAGGTTCTGTTGATGGGCCGCGGCCTATGGATTAAGCTTTCATCGTCGTGGCGAGAGAGTGAAAAAATTAAAAATGGCTAAAACAGAAAAAAAGAAGGCAGAAGGAGCCCCCGCGCCGGTGTTTGTTGCCCACGCGGTGGTGGCGAAAACCACCCGTCATCGGGTTTCGGTAAAAACCCCCCCGCCCCCTGTATCGGCGTCCCTGGATGGGGGCGGTGAGATCGGCGGGCCCAAGGGGCTGGAGCCGACCCGTTTCGGCGATTGGGAACGCAAGGGCCGCTGCATCGATTTCTAAGCCATAATCGGCACCATTCCACATTCGAAATAAATATGCCATCTGAGAATGTTCTTGATATGTTCCAGCTGCGCCTATAGGCTCTTCAGAGCATTTCATGTCCCGGCATTCAAGGTTGTCAGCCGGTTTGTGGCAGGGTTTCCCTGTTACCGTGAGTGTCGGGGTCAGGGGAAAGAGGCAGAGCTTGTTCAACCCCAAAGAGAATCGGTTTAGTTCAAAAAATGAGGCTTTGTTTCCGGCTGTCCTTGTGGCGTCGATGTTCCTCGCTGCTGCGTTCATTCCTCTGACGTCAAAATCCGATGTTCTGATGGGCCCGGTGCCGGCCCAGGTTCTTGAGATTATCGACGGCGATACGCTCAAGGTTCGGGCTCGAATCTGGCTCGGCCAGGATGTTGATATCAGTGTGCGGCTGGTCGATGTTGATGCGCCGGAATTACGCGGGCGGTGCGAAAGGGAACGGCAGCTGGCACAAAACGCCCGTCACCTGGTCGAGAGCCTTGTCGCCGGACGCCCGGTCATTCTTCATGATATCCGCTATGGCAAATATGCCGGTCGGGTGTTGGCCCGGATCACAACCGAGGATGGCGAAGACCTTGCCGCCCGGCTGATCGCCGCCGGGTTGGGACGGCCTTACGGTGGCGCGGCGCGGCGCGGCTGGTGCTCGTGAGGTGACGCCCCCGGTTGGTCCCTCGGCTCAGTTGCGGCTCGGTCGTGGTTCAATCGTGGGGGCTGTTCTTTACCAGATCATCGACCACGGAAGGATCGGCCAGGGTCGATGTATCGCCGAGGCTGTCGATCTCGTTGGCGGCGATTTTGCGCAGGATGCGGCGCATGATCTT
>JABJES010000270.1 GCA_018663165.1 Rhodospirillaceae bacterium | reverse complement strand
TATCAGAAAGGCCCCAAGGCGGAAGTGAATTTCCTTGCCGTCATGCTCAAACGCCTCACCATCACCGGGTCAACCCTGCGCATCAGGTCTGTCGAGTTCAAAGGCGAGATTGCAGCGGCCTTAAAGGAACACATCTGGCCCGAGATCGAAAAAGGCGCTATCCGGCCCGTTGTTCATGCCACTTTCCCCTTGGAAAAAGCCGACGACGCTCATCGCCTGATGGAAAGCAGCGCCCATATCGGCAAAATTGTTCTGACCACCGCAAAGGCCGGGGAAACACAGTCTTGAGGCGGCAAAAACCGCCTTCGTTCACCAGGACTTCCCAAATCGAAAAAAAACACTATGTTAGAGGCTCCGCAGTCCTGATGGACTCCCCCATACAGCGTATGAACACTTGTTCTAGTTAATAGAGGTTAAGAGATGTCATCTCTCCTAATGCCTAAGGCTACAGCCGTTTGGCTTGTAGATAATACGACCCTGACTTTCGACCAGATCGCAGATTTCACCGGTCTTCATAAACTTGAGATCCAGGCCATTGCCGATGGCGAGGTTGCCACCGGCATCATGGGGCAAGACCCTGTTGCCAACAGGCAGCTAACCCATGAAGAAATCAAAAGTTGCGAAGAAAATGCCGACGAGCGGCTGAAAATGCTGGTCTCTGACATTCGCCTGCCCAAGGCCAAGGCCAAAGGCGCGCGCTATACGCCGATATCCAAGCGCAATGACAAGCCCGACGCCGTCGCCTGGATGCTGAAACATCAGCCCGAACTGAACGATGCCCAGATCGGTCGACTTGTCGGCACCACCAAACCAACCATCAATGCGGTGCGGGACAGAAGCCACTGGAATTCACCCAACCTGAGGCCCCGGCATCCCCTGGAAGTCGGTCTGTGCACCCGGCTTGAATATGATGCCGAGTTGACCAAGGCGCGGGCGCGGATTGAACGGGCGGAGAAAAAGGCCGAACGAGAAGCTCGCAAGAAGGCCCTGAAAAGCGGTAAAGCCCCTGAGACGGTTCCCACCGAGACCTCGGTGGCTCCTGTTGACGAGGCTCCTGAGACGGTGCCTGTTGACGAGGCTCCTGCTCCACAGAGTGACGAG
The DNA here is from genome assembly GCA_018663165.1 of Rhodospirillaceae bacterium. GTDB lineage: Bacteria > Pseudomonadota > Alphaproteobacteria > UBA11136 > UBA11136 > JABJES01. The sequence continues at coordinate 1,502 of JABJES010000270.1, read as the reverse complement.
ACGGACGGCGAAGAAACCTAAAACCTCGACCTTCAGAGATCAGGCCAGATACAAACAAGGCCTCGGGGATTTCCCGGGGCACATAGCGTAAACAAACAAGGCCCCGGAGTTTTTCCGGGGCCTTGCGTATTTCTAAAAACGTCCGATAAGGCACTCGGCCCTTGCGGCGGGATTAAGCCGAACTAAGCCGGTTAATTTCATCCTTTATTCGGAGTTTCTGGCGTTTCATATCGTGTAACTGTATCTCATCCGGGTGCGGTCGATTGCTTTCCTGTGCAATGGCCGTTTCATATTCTTCATGCTTTGTTTTGAGTTTCTTGACACGATCGACGCTCGCCATTAGCTCCTCCCTGTGAAGGTTCGACACATATCTGTCATACATATAGTAGGAAGAAAGAGAACGTATTTCCAGTCACGATATTACGTCCTGTAGGGGATTTTTTACCCCAAACAGGGCATACTGAGCACGATCAACAGCTTTGGATAAAATAGATGCCACATAAATCACGGCTTATTATCGGAATCAGCGGCGCCTCGGGCGTAATGTACGGCATCCGCCTTCTTGAGATACTGAAAAAACAGCCCATTGAAACTCATCTGGTCATGAGCGAAGCGGCGGAAATGACCCTGGCCTGCGAAAGCAACCTCAAACCGGCGGATGTTTACACCCTGGCCGATCACGCCTATCGCAACGACAATATGGGGGCTGCCATATCCAGCGGGTCCTTCCAGACCCTGGGCATGATCGTCGCCCCTTGTTCGGTGCGCAGCCTGGCCGAAATTGCCACCGGCGTTACGTCGCACCTCCTGACCCGCTCTGCCGACGTCGTGCTGAAGGAACGCCGACGCCTGGTCCTGATGGTAAGGGAAACGCCGCTCCATGCTGGCCATATCCGCAATATGTTGAGTGCCACCGAGCTCGGCGCCATTATTGCGCCGCCGATGCCTGCATTTTATCCACAGCCTGAGAGCCTTGACGAAATGGTCGATCATAATGTCGGTCGCGTTCTCGACCTTTTCGGCCTCGATTGCGGCAACGTAAACCGCTGGGGCGAGGCGCAAAGCCAGAAAAAAGATAAATAAATGGACGATTCCGACAAGCTTTATCTTCAACTTGAGGACCTCAAAAGCGAACACAGAGACCTTGATGCGGTCATCGGGCGTCTTACCGAATCCCTACCCCTCAACCCTCTACAGATGCAACGGCTGAAAAAGCGCAAACTGGCGCTAAAAGACCAGATCACCCTGATCGAGAGCAAGCTGTTGCCTGATATCATCGCCTGAAGCACAAAAGAGGTGTAAGAGCAGGAAACTTGCCATAAGCCCGGCCCTCCCTATAATGTCCGGCTTTCACGGCCTCGAAATTCAGGAGATCTCATGGCCAAGACCGATCCCACCGTCGCTATCATCATGGGCAGTCAATCCGACTGGGAAACGATGCGCCATACTGCCGACACCCTGACTGCTCTTGAAGTGCCCTTTGAGAGCAAAATCATTTCGGC
>JABJES010000269.1 GCA_018663165.1 Rhodospirillaceae bacterium | reverse complement strand
CTGTGCAACATCACCTGCCGCAATTGTTACATCGACTCAAGCCCAACCAATGACGCCCTGGCCTATATCACCTTGGCCGAGGCCGTGGCCTTTCTCGATGAGATCGCACGGGACAAGTTGCCAACGACGGAAATCGGCTTTACCGGCGGCGAGCCCTTCATGAACCCCGACATCATTCCGATGATCGAGGCCGCACTTTCCCGTGGCTTTGCGGTTCTTGTGCTGACCAACGCCATGAAGCCTCTGGCCAACCACCGCGCCGCGATTGCCGATCTTGCCAAGCGTTTCGGCCAGCGCCTTACCCTGCGGGTGTCTCTCGACCATTACAGCGCCGAAAACCACGATCTGGAACGAGGATCCGGCAGTTTTGCCCTCACCCTTGAAAATCTGCCCTGGCTCTCTGGATTGGCGCTAACCCTCCATATTGCCGGGCGCACCTGCTGGAATGAGGATGAGAACGCCCTGCGCGCCGGTTTTGCGGCCCTGTTCAACGACAATGCCATCGCCCTCGATGCCGCCGACCCGGTTGCACTGACCCTCTTTCCTGAAATGGACGCCAATGCGGATATTGCGGAAATTACCGAGAATTGCTGGTCGATCCTGAATGTCGCGCCGGATGATCTGATGTGCGCCACATCCCGCATGGCGGTCAAGCGCAAGGGGGCCGCGCATCCGGTAATTGTCGCCTGTACCCTGATCCCCGACGCCCCGGAATTTGAACTGGGCACAACGCTTGCCCAAGCCGCCCGCCCGGTGGCCCTGAACCATCCCCACTGCGCCCGTTTCTGCGTCCTCGGCAAGGGCAGTTGCAGTTAGGGATTTAAGTATCCGCAAACTTGACAGCCCCGCCGGGAAAGCCTAATTCTGTAGCAGTTCACGTGGATATTTGGGCCGGCCGGCTTGCGACCACGTTAAAAAATTCGCTAAAAGGTCGGAGTGAAACCCCGGCCTGTTTATGTCCGGGGTTTTTTGTTGGGCTGCAAGGCCCGGCTGGAAAGGTTGCGTTAGGAAGATGGCAAAGAAAACTCAAAAAGGCGGTACCAAGGGCAAAACCCGGCGGCCCCGCACCAATCTTATTCGCGGCGGCGTGCAACGTTCGAATTTTCAGGAAACCAGCGAAGCGCTTTTTCTCACCTCGGGCTATGTCTATGACCGTGCCGAGGACGCCGAAGCCGCGTTCAAGCAGGAAATCGACCGATTCATGTATTCCCGCTTCGGCAACCCCACCGTCGCCATGTTCCAGGACAGGATGGCGCTGATCGAGGGGGCGGAGGCCTGTTGGGGCACCGCCACCGGCATGGCTGCCGTCACCGCCGCATTGCTGTGTCAGCTCAAAACCGGCGACCGGGTCGTCGCGGCCCGCGCCCTGTTTGGTTCCTGCCAGTATGTGGTGACAGAAATTCTGCCCCGCTTCGGAATCGAAAGCGTCATCGTCGATGGCGACGATCTCGACCAGTGGAAGCACGCACTCGCCACCCCCACTCAGGCGGTCTTTCTTGAAACCCCGTCAAACCCGACTCTGGAGATCATCGACCTCCCCGCGGTTTGTGAGATGGCCCACAAATCGGGTGCAAAAGTCATCGTCGATAACGTCTTCGCCACCCCGATCCTTCAAAAACCGATGGAACTGGGGGCCGATATCGTCACCTATTCGGGGACCAAGCATATCGACGGCCAGGGGCGCTGCATGGGCGGTGCCGTGCTCGGCGATGCCGAATTCTGTGAGGAAATTTTAAAACCCTTTATCCGCAATACCGGGCCGGCGCTCAGCCCCTTTAACGCCTGGGTCCTGCTTAAGGGTCTGGAGACTCTTGAGCTGCGGGTCGAAAAGCAGAGTGAAAACGCTCTGGAAATCGCCCGTTTCCTCGAAGCCCAGCCCGGTGTTTCCAGGGTTCTCTATCCGGGCCTGAAGAGCCATCCCCAGTTTGACCTGGCCGCCTGCCAGATGACCAGTGGCGGCACCATGGTCTCTTTCGAGCTCGGCGAGGCGCAAGGTGATGACGGCAAGGCAACCGCCTTTAAATTCGAGAACGCTTTGGAAATCATCGATATTTCGAACAATCTCGGAGACACCAAGAGCCTCATTACCCATCCCCCCACCACCACTCATCAGCGGGTAGAGGCGGATGAACGCGCCCGCATGGGCATCCGCGACAATTTACTGCGAATCTCCGTCGGGCTTGAAGATATTGATGATTTGAAGGAAGATTTGAGCCGCGGCCTGGACGGCGTATAGAATAGCTTCATGCCATCTGAAAACTGGACAAACCGGTTTATCGGACGCATATCAAAAACAAGCGTTATGACTCAGACCGCAAGCGGAGGCGGACAATGTATTTTGAAACCACACGTTCCATGGCCGTCACGGTCCAGCCGATCTATCTTGAGGATCAGTCAGAGCCCGAAGAAAACCATTTTATCTGGGCCTATCACGTGCGCATTGAGAATCAGGGGAGCGAAACCGTCCAACTCATCAGCCGCCATTGGAAAATTACCGATTCCAACGGCGGCATGAAGGAAGTTCAGGGCGAGGGCGTGGTCGGCGAACAGCCAGTTCTGCATCCTGGTGAAACTTTTGAATATACCAGCGGCACCCCACTGCCCACATCATCGGGGATCATGCACGGCACCTATCAGATGATGACCGAGGATGGCGATGCCTTCGACATCACCATCCCCGCTTTTTCCCTCGATATTCCAGACGCCGAACACCGCATGAATTAAAAGAAACAAGGGGACGGACACCACCATTGCCCGCTTAGGCCATGGTAGCGCGGGGGAAACCTTTTGTTCGCTTTTCCGTCCCATCCCGTTATCATCCCCCTTCCCTTAAGAAAGAGCGAAAAAGCATGAGCGGAAAAGACAAACCGACACGCAAAGAGGCCGAAGAAGCCGTTCGCACCCTGTTGCGCTGGTCTGGTGACGACCCCGGCCGCGAAGGGCTGCAAGACACGCCCAAGCGCGTGGTCAAGGCCTATGAAGAATACTTCTCCGGCTACGGTGAAGACCCGGTTGAAATCCTCAAGCGGACATTCTCGGAAGTTGGCGGCTATGATGAAATGGTGGTCCTGCGGGACATTCGCTTTGAGTCCCATTGTGAACATCACATGGCCCCGATCATCGGCAAGGTGCATATCGCCTATCTGCCCAACAAGCGGGTCGTCGGCATCAGCAAGCTGGCCCGCGTCGTTGATTTATATGCGCGACGCCTCCAGGTTCAGGAAAAACTAACGGCTCAGATCGCCAACGCCATCGAAGGGGTGCTCAACCCCCGCGGCGTCGCCGTTGTTATCGACGCCTCCCACCAGTGCATGACGACCAGGGGCGTACACAAACCCGGCGTTTCCATGGTTACCAGCCACATGCTCGGCGGATTCCGTGACGACATGTCGACTCGCCGGGAATTTCTCGCCATGATCGGGTCATCTACCAGCCTCCATACCAGTAACGTCTAATACGGAGGGGCGGACCGCCGTGATTGATTATCGTCCCCTGCTTTTTATCCTTGGCATCCTGCTGACGACGATTTCCGTTGTCATGATTCTGCCTGCCATCGTTGACGGTGCGCTGGGCAATCCCGACTGGCAGGTCTTTGCGGCATCCTCTGTTATCACGCTGTTTCTTGGAATCTGCCTGATTCTCGGCAACCGGATGGACACGTTCTCCTTTACAATCCATCAGGCCTTTTTGCTGACAACGACAAGCTGGCTCGTCATTGTCTGTTTTGCTGCCCTGCCCTTTATGTTTTCCAACCTTGATATGAGCCTCACCGACTCATTTTTTGAGGCCATGTCGGGGATCACCACCACCGGCTCGACGGTGATTACCGACCTCAACAACGCGCCGCCGGGAATCCTGTTATGGCGGGCCCTTTTGCAATGGCTTGGCGGCATCGGCATCATCGTCATGGCCGTCGCCATTTTGCCCGTATTGCAGATCGGCGGCATGCAGCTGTTTCGGATGGAATCGTCGGACCGTTCCGAAAAAGTCATGCCACGCGTAGCCCAAATAGCGAGCGGAATTGGATTCATTTATCTCGGCTTGACGGCGATTTGCGCTTTCTCGCTTTGGGCAGCGGGATACAGCGGTTTCGACGCCATTGCCCATGCCATGACCACCATTGCGACGGGTGGGTTTTCGACTTCCGACGGATCCATCGGCGGATTTGGCAATGAATACGCGGAAGTTATCATCACCATTTTCATGATCCTTGGCGGCCTGCCG
>JABJES010000187.1 GCA_018663165.1 Rhodospirillaceae bacterium | reverse complement strand
GCGAGGTGCAAAATTTAACAGTCGAGGAATGTATCAATATATTCATTCCAACAACGCCGAACCCGACCTCTGGGTTTTTATTATTTGTCCCCAAGAAGGACCTTGTAGCGCTTGATATGCCGGTCGAAGAAGCAATCAAAATGGTCATTTCGGGGGGGATCGTTACGCCGCCAGACCGCCGTCCGCTTGAAGAACAGAAAATACCAAAAATTTCAGCGACGACCTATGAGGATATAGAGCTTTTGCGAGAGAAAGAAGGTACGCCTGTCTTGGTCGCAAAAAAATAGCACCTCTATCCAGACTGCAAAAATTTCACCGCTGCGTCTCTCTCGAACAAATAGAGCAATGTTCTAAGGGCTTGGCCCCGTTTGTCTTTAAGCTCAGGGTCTTTGGAAAGGATCAGTGCGGCATCGTCCCGTGCCGTTGCCAGTAACTCCGCGTGAACAGTTAAATCCGCCAGTCTGAACTCAGGTAATCCGCTTTGACGGGTGCCCAACAGTTCACCAGCGCCGCGCAGGCGCAAATCTTCCTCGGCAATGCGGAAACCGTCATCGGTCTGACGCATGATATCGATCCGCGCCTTGGCGGTCGCCCCCAATGGCTGGGCGTAAAGCAGAATGCAGACCGAAGCCTCAGCACCCCGACCGATGCGCCCGCGAAGCTGATGCAACTGGGCAAGCCCAAAGCGTTCGGCTTGCTCGATCACCATCACCGTGGCTTCTGGCACATCGACGCCGACCTCGATCACCGTCGTCGCCACCAGCACCGTAATCTCGCCTGAGGCGAATTGCGCCATGACCGCATCCTTGTCCTTACCTTTCATCGCCCCGTGAACCAGACCGACGCGATCACCGATGATCTTTTTCAATGTCTCAAAGCGTTCGCTCGCCGCCGCCACGTCGAGAACCTCTGATTCCTCAATCAGGGGACAGACCCAGTACACCCGCTCGCCCAAAGCGCTCTTGGCCGCGATCCGCTCAATAACCTGGCCGAGACTGGACAGGGGCAGGGCACGGGTTTCCACCGGCTTGCGACCGGGCGGTTTCTCGGTCAGCCGCGAAACATCAAGATCACCGAAAGCAGCCAGGGTCAGGGTGCGGGGAATAGGCGTAGCGGTCATCACCAGAACGTCTGTGCCGGCACCTTTTTCGGCTAGCATCAGGCGCTGATGAACACCGAAACGGTGCTGTTCATCGACCACGGCGAAGGCCAGATCATGGAAGATCACATCGTCCTGAAACAGCGCATGGGTACCAACGCAAAGTGCTGTTTCTCCCGAGGCCAGCCCTGCCAACACAGCCTCACGGGTCTTTCCCTTTTCCCGGCCAGTCAGCAGAACAACGGTGATCCCGGCGGCCCTCGCCAGGGGGTCGATGGTCGCCATATGCTGGCGGGCGAGAATTTCCGTCGGCGCCATCAAGGCCGCCTGAGAACCCGCTTCCACAGCATTGAGCAGACCAAGCAGGGCGACCACTGTCTTGCCGCTGCCAACATCGCCCTGAAGCAGACGCAGCATACGGGCCGGATCAGCCATATCGGCGAGGATTTCCCCGACGGCCTTTGTCTGTGAAGAGGTCAGGGAAAAGGGCAGGGCGGCCAGCGCTTTTTGACGCAAATGACCGTCGCCCTTGATCACCCGACCCGGTCGGCGGCGGTACTGGGCGCGAACCAGGCCCAAAGCCAACTGGCTGGCGAGGAGCTCATCATAAGCGAGACGGCGGCGAGGGAGGCTATCTGGGCCAATATCTTTTTCTGATTGAGGGGCATGGAGAGCCTTAAGGGAGGTTTGCCAATCAGCCCACCCCTGACGGGAAAGCAGTTCCTTGTCGTTCCATTCAGGCAGGGCCGGGACGCGCTCCAACGCCGCACGCACCGCCTTAACGCAGGTCTTGTGAGTGAGCCCGGCCGTCAGAGGGTAGACAGGTTCAACCGCTTGCAGAGTGTCGCGCTCGTCGAGCGTGGCAATATGATCGGGATGAGTCATCTGCACATCGCCCCGGAAATGCTCAACCCGGCCGCTGATAATTCGCTGTTCTCCCTCGGGCAGGGTTTTGCGCAAATAATCTTCCCGAGCATGAAAGAAGACCAGTTGCATCTCACCGCTATCGTCATGGCAGGAGACACGGTAAGGCATGCGTTTGTTATGGGACGGCGCATGGGGACCAACCGTCACGGTAATGGTGGCGATCACCCCATCAGGAGCCTCATTGATCAGCGGCGCAAAACGTCGATCAATGAGACCGGTCGGGCGATGCCAAAGCAGGTCAACCACATGGGGGCCAGCAGCCGTCTCAATCAGCTTGGCAATCCGTGGGCCGACGCCGGAAAGGGCGCTTACCGGGGCAAAAAGGGGGAACAGAATCTCCGGTCTCGACATCTAAGGATCAATACCCACAATCTAGAAAAAAGAGCCGCCGATGAAAGGCGGGGCTGACAGATAGCAAAGAGGGCTTTATATCCTAAGGCAAATGTTACATGACGCAATGTTACACAGGACGCAATGCCATGATAGACAAGCCCGGCCACAGACAGACAAAAGCGCAGACAGGGCTAAAACCTGAAGTCGACGGGTCTAAAGATTCTGATGAGGCCGACAATGCCATGCGTCGACGACGGCTCTTGTATCGTTGCAGTCATAGCGGCACCAAGGAGCTCGACGCCCTGCTCGGGGGCTTTGCCAAGGCCCATGTGGCCAATTTTGATAGAAAAGCGCTTGATGAATTCGAAACCATCCTCGCTTGTCCGTCCCCCGATATCTATAACTGGCTGTCAAAGCGGGAGGGCGTTCCATCACACCTTGACGGCCCCGTTATGAATATGATGTTAAGCTTTAAATTAAACATATAATAAACTGAATTACATGAATAATATTGATAATATCCTGGACAAATCCGGCCGTGTTTTAATTAGCGGCTGCCCCGAGGGTTTTGACAGCCAGATCCTTGCCCACCGCGCCTTAAGCGGCATAGAACCGATTTCAATCCTCCATATTGCCCGCGACGAAACCCGCCTGGTGACCCTGGCCGAGGAACTGGCCTTTTTCGCCCCTGGTCTTGAAGTGCTGCGCTTTCCGGCTTGGGACAGTGTGCCCTATGACCGAGTTTCACCCCATGGCGAGGTGGTGGCCCGGCGGGTCGAAACACTCTCAAAGCTGGCGGGAAAGAAAGACATTGGAGCGACGCCATTCATCGTCATCACCACGGTCAGCGCCTTTCTCCAGCGCGTGCCGCCGAAAAGCCTGTTTGCCGGGGCGGCAATTGATATTTCGCCGGGGGGAAAGGTCAATCTGGACGAATTTACCGCTTTTCTTGTTACAAACGGCTATCACCGCGCCGAAACCGTGCGCGAACCCGGTGAATACGCCCTGCGCGGCGGCCTGATCGATATCTTCCCTCCAGGCACCCTTGAACCCTTGCGCCTCGATCTGTTCGGCGACGAGGTGGAAGATATCCGCGCTTTTGATCCCATGACCCAGCTCACCACCGGCAAGCGTGAGAGCCTCACTTTGATCCCGGTCAGCGAAATGACCCTCGATGCCACTTCGATCACTCGTTTTCGCACCGGATATCGCGAGCTTTTCGGTGTCGCCGGAAGCCATGATCCACTTTACGAAGCGATCAGCGCCGGACGCCGCTTCGACGGCATGGAACACTGGCTGCCCCTGTTTCACGCCGAAATGGCGTGTCTTTCCGATTATATGCCCAAAAACCACGCCCTGACCTTCGATCATCAGGCGGTCGAGGCCCGCACCGCGCGGCTTGAAATGATCGATGATTATTACGAGGCGCGCAAAGCCATGACCACCACCCGTCAGGCCATGGAACTGACCTATAAGCCGCTGCCGCCTAAAGATCTGTTTCTTGACGCAAAAGAATGGGAGGCCCTGACCCTTGGTCGCCCGGTCGGTGTGTTTTCGCCATTCAAGACGCCGCAAGACACAATGCCAGAGGACTATAGAGACAGCGTTGATGCCGGTGGCCGCGGCGGGCGAGACTTTTCGCAAGAACGCACCAGGCCCGAGGCCAATCTGTTCGATGCGGTGAGCGACGTGATCAAGGGCGAGAAACGCCCCGTCGTCATCACCGCTTTTTCCGCTGGCGCCCGGGAACGCCTGACCGGCCTTCTCAACGACCACGGCATCGAAAAGCTGGTCCATGTTGAAAACTGGGGGGACGTCCAGAGCATGGCACCCTCAAGCGCCGGTCTTGCGGTCTTGCCCCTGGACACGGGCTTTCGTTCACCACAAGCGCTGTTTATCAGTGAACAGGACATCTTGGGGCAACGCCTCGCGAGAGCGACGACACGGCGGCGCAAGGCAGAGGACTTCATCTCCGAAGCCTCTAGCCTCACCGAAGGGGATCTGGTCGTCCATGTGGAACACGGCGTTGGCCGTTTCGATGGCTTGATGACAATCGATGCAGGTGGCGCGCCCCACGACTGTGTGCAATTGACCTATGAGGGCGGCGATAAACTCTTCGTGCCGGTGGAGAATATCGAAATTCTCTCACGCTATGGCTCGGAAGGGGCGGGACGCCTGGATAAACTTGGCGGCGCATCCTGGC
>JABJES010000268.1 GCA_018663165.1 Rhodospirillaceae bacterium | reverse complement strand
GTCGGATTTCCTCATCCCGGCCAATCACCGGATCGATCTTGCCTTCCCGCGCCGCGGCAGTCAGATCATGGGTGTATTTCTTCAAGGCGTCATAGCTGTCCTCGGCAGTTGCCGAATTAGCCGTGCGCCCCTTGCGCAGCTCAGTGATCGCCTTGTTCATCGACTGAGGCGTTACCCCTGCATCCTTAAGCGCCTTGGCCGCCGCCGTACCTTCGGCCATGGACAGCGCCAGCAGAAGCTTTTCAGCCGTAACAAACTCGTCTCCGGCTTTTTGGGAAATTTCCTGGGCGACCTCAAAAAGGCGTGCCGTTTCGCTCGCCAGATAAATCTGGCCGCTGCCGCCTTCGACCTTTGGTTCCTTGGCCAGTTCCGCCTCAACGGCCGCTGCAGCGCGTTTGTAGTCACCGCCTGCCGCCGCGATCAGAGAAGCCGCCAGCCCCTCCTTGTCATCAAGCAGGACCTTGAGAACATGCTCTGGCTTGAACTGCTGGTGATTGCTCCGCAGAGCCAGCCCTTGGGCCGACTGGATAAAGCCGCGAGAACGTTCGGTAAATTTATCAAATTCCATATTTGTGCATTCCGTCCTGCTCATGGCCCTCTTACATAGGGCGGGGAATTATAGAGACCTAAATGGGCGTCTCGGAATAATATGGATCAAAATTTACCTGTCACAAGATTATGTAATCAAAAATGACTCTTTCAATTACAAATATATACCGCTATCCGGTCAAGGGGCTAAGCGCTGAACCCATGGACTCTGTCTGTCTGAGTGCGGGATTGGGGCTCCCTCAGGATCGCCGCTTTGCCATCGCCCACAGCACAACGAAATTCGACCCCAGCGCCCCTGAATGGGTGTCTAAGACCAATTTCGCCATGTTGATGCGAAATGCCCGCCTGGCAAAGCTAAACTCCGTGTACGACGACGAGAGCGGCGTCCTGACCCTATTGAGAGACGGCAAACAGGTTGCCAGAGGCGATATTACATCACGGCTCGGCTGTACCCTGGTCGGGCAGTTCCTCAGCGCCTTTCTCGGACAGGAAATTCGCGGTGCGGCAAGAATCATCGACGGCGGTGACCACATGTTTTCCGATCATAAAAACAAGGTTGTTTCGATGATCGGCCTGGCCTCTCTGAACGATATCGAAAGAGTCGCCGGAAACACCGTCCATCCGCTGAGGTTCCGCGCCAATTTTTATTTTAAGGGCGGCAAGCCGTGGCAGGAATTCGACTGGGTGGGGAAGGAAATTGAAATAGGCGATACCCGCCTGGCGGTTACTGCCTGTATCGACAGATGCGCGGCGATCAACGTAAATCCGGAAACCGCCGAGCGCGACCTGAATATCCCGCTCACCCTTCAGCGGGGCTTTGGACATGTCCACACAGGGGTCTATGGCCGGGTTATTACCCCAGGGTCAGTCTGCAAGGGCGATGAGATCAAGCCCTGTTTGTAAAGAAAGAGGAGCCTCAACCTGAGGCCGAGGCGATAAAACAAAACCGGTCAGAAAACATCCCTATCGGGACCATCCATCCGATCTGCCGCCAGCGTTCTTATTCAGAGGGGACGATTTTTTCGTCAGGGGCCGTTTTGGCCTTTTCCGGCTCAGGAGAAGAGGTCTCAAGCGACGGCGTTTCGGGGAAAGCCTCAAGAGCTTGCGCTCCGTCACTGCCATTTCCGTCGCTGCCATTTCCGCCGCTGCCATTTCCGCCCCGATTATTCTCGTTACGGTCGTTTCTGCCCTGAGCGGTTCTGTTCTGAGCATTTCTGTTGCGGTTGTTTTCGTTGCGATCATCTTTGCTCTGGGCGTTTCTGCTGCGGTTGTTTTCGTTGCGATCATTTCTGCCCTGATCGCTCCTGTTTGCAGCGTCATCAGCCTGAGGTTTACCTTCTTTAGCGTTCTCATCGCGATTTTCATTGCTCCGCGTTTTCGCGGCTTCTTCTTCAAGATCGCTGATCCGGCGCTGGTAATGCTCGGCATATTGATAATAGCCCTCTGCGGCGATCCGGTCGCCAGCAGAAGTGGCATCCTGGGCAAGGTTGAGGTATTTTTCGAGAACCTGAGTAACGTTGCCACGAACCTTTACATCGGGCCCATTACTGTCAAAGACCTGATTGCGGGAAAATCCCCCACCACTTTTTCTGGGCCCATTATTGCGTCCTCTTGAACGCCGGATATGGGAGCCTTGTTTCATTCCGCCAGTCTTTTTAATCAAAATTCAATCCTAATCCTTAAGCCACAACAAACGTTTCGGCGCAGAGCCAAAAGGCCTGCCAGACCAACACAGTCAATCACGGAAAATGCCCTTGTGATCCACCGGCGGTAATATCGGAGAGTGGGACGGCGACCAGAGCCAAGCTACAAGTCAGCGCCTCTTTCAACAACCTAGACGGGGCGCGCCCGTATTCCAAGCATTTTTTCTCTCTTCTGCTTTTTTTCCTGATACCCGTTTTACCTCCCTCTCAAGGAGCCTTAAATATCGCGAACGAGAGCCAAACAACGAACGATCCCACTAAGATCTGGAATCTCGGACACTAACGCCATTCCCTCTGTTTCCGCCAAGGCGGAAACATCCCCGGCCTGCCCTTGGCCGATCTCCAGAAACGCACCACCACCCGGTGCCAGAAGACGGGTGATGTCGGGCATCAGATCGCGGTAACAGGCCAGACCGTCCGCCCCCCCGGAAAGAGCCAGGCGGGGCTCAAAATCCGCTACCTCGGCGGCAAGGGTCTCAATCTCCGCCTCGGGGATATAGGGAGGATTGGACACAATAACGTCATAGGTGCCGTCCAGCCCCCGGCCCCAGTCACCGACGGCAAATATGACCCGGGAGGCAAGGCCCAGGGACGTGGCGTTTTCCACCGCCACCCGGCAGGCGGCATCGCTGAGATCTATGCCAAGGCCGGAAGCCTGGGGATATTCACTCAAAAGGGTCAGCAACAGGCAGCCGGTGCCGGTGCCCAGATCAAGCAGGCGCAGGGGCGCGTCTTGATCGGGAAAAGCCGACAAAACGCTAGAGATCAGGGTCTCACTGTCAGGGCGGGGGTCCAGGGTATCGGCGGTGACTTTAAAAGATCGGCTCCAGAACTCCCGGCGACCAAGCACCTGGGCCATGGGCATCCGCTTTTCCCGCTTTTCAAGCGCTGCCTCAAAGCGGGCATATTCCGCCTCCTGCAGAGACAAGCCGGGTTCAAGGACCAGTTTTTCCGGGGAAACCGACAAGGCATCTGCGAGCAGCAATCGCCCCTCCTGGCGCGGCGATGGGATACCGGCCCCCTTCAGCCGTGCCGTCGCCATATCGAGCGCCCCGGCGACGGTCAGCACCACCATTAATCCATCTCGGCCAGCCGACTGGCCTGATCCTCGGCAACCAGCTGATCGATCACCTCGTCCAGCCCCTCGCCTTGCATGATCTGTTCAAGCTTGTAGAGGGTAAGATTGATCCGGTGGTCGGTGACCCTCCCTTGAGGAAAATTATAGGTGCGAATGCGTTCTGACCGGTCGCCGGTCCCGACCTGACTTTTACGCTGGGCCGCCCGTTCGGCGTCCTTGGCCATGCGTTCGGCGTCGTAAACCCTGGCCCGGAGAACTTTTAACGCCTTGGCCCTGTTCTTGTGCTGGGATTTTTCATCCTGACAAGTGGCAATGATCCCGGTCGGGAGATGGGTAATACGAACCGCACTATCGGTGGTGTTGACCGACTGGCCGCCGGGACCGCTGGCGCGGAAAACATCGACCCTGATATCCTTGTCTTCGATATTCACATCCACATCCTCTGCCTCGGGCAGAACGGCAACCGTCGCCGCGGAAGTATGAATCCGCCCGCCGGATTCGGTTTCAGGCACCCTTTGAACCCGATGGGTGCCGGATTCGAATTTGAGACGGGAAAAAACATTGTTGCCGGAAATGCTGGCAATCGCCTCCTTAAAACCGCCAATGCCGGTTTCGTTGATCTCCATGATCTCGAATTTCCAGCCTTGTTTTTCGGCATAACGGTTGTACATCCGAAAAAGCTCGGCAGCGAACAGCGCTGCCTCGTCGCCGCCGGTGCCGGCGCGCACTTCAAGCATGGAATTCTTTGAATCGGCCTCGTCCTTGGGCAGGAGGGCAACCTTGATCTGCTCTTCAAGATCGGGAATCTGTTTCGAAATTTCAGCCTTTTCCTCTTCGGCCAGGGCGCGCATTTCCTCATCGCTATCAGGATCAGAGATCAGAACCTCCAGTTCCCCGATTTCCTTTTCCGCCTTGCGCAGAGAGAGAATGCTTTCCGAGACTGCATTCAGCTCGGAAAATTCCCGCGACAAACGGGCGAATTCCTGGTGATCGTTTGAGCCGCCTTTGGCCAGCAAGTCGCTCAATTCCTGACGCCGGGCAATTACCCGGTCGAGTTTTTCGTTCAAGCTCATCTTTTACCTTTTTTAATTCTTGCGCCTTGCGCCAAAACGAGAGAATCCCGAAAGACGGCGTAGAAATGATCTTACGCTGTGCTCTTCGCCCTCATCCCGGTCAGAACGGTGCAGAACAAGCCTGCCGTCGGCAAGCAGTCTTTCAACAAACAGATCGGCGGTGCGGCGAGCAGCCTCCCTGGTTTCATTATTACTGAATTCTTCCTCAATCCGATCCGTGATTTCATCCCGCAGATGAGCAAAATAAGTGCCGATGCCTTCGTCATTAACACCCCCGGCGGAAAGATTCCCGCCCTCCAGAAACGCCCTGATTCCGGTCTCAACGATTTTATGCGCCGCCTGGCTCGCCAACTCGCTTTCGGCCCGTCCATCCATAACCATCTGCTCAAGATCGTTAAGGTCATAGACAAAAGCGCCTTCGAGATTGCCCACCCCGCGCTCGACATTGCCCGGTACTGCAGCATCTATCAGGATTATAGGCTTGCGCTTGCGAAGCTTTAAAACCTGTTCAACAAGGCTTTCGGTAACAAGGCGGCCCTTCGAGCCAATGGCGGCGATGACGATATCCGTATCAGCCAGAGCCCCGTCAAGGTCTTCAAGGGGAACAACATCGGCTGAAAGAGTTTGGGCGACCTCTTCAAGGCGAGTTGCCGACCCGCCAGTAACGCGCATTGCACCCGTTCCGGCCTCGTGAAAATAGCGGCCAAGCAAAAAACCCATTTCATCTGCACCGACCATGAGACAGGTGCATCTGGAAAGCTCACCATACATGTCGCGGGCCACCTGCAAGGCGGCGGTGGCGGTCGATACCGGGCGGGCGGCGATACCGGATTCCCGGTTCACCCGTTCAACAACGGTGAAAATAGCCCCAAGCAGGCCATCAAGTTCCGGCCCAATCATGTCCGCATCACGGGCCAGACGTTCGCCTGTCCGTAAGCTCTCGGACACTCTGGGATCACCGAGAAGAATGCCGTCGATCGTCGCGGCCATGGCAAAGCTGTGACAAATGGCGCCCTCACCGCTGAAGGCAAAGAGTTGCCCCTGTAAATCTCTGTGCTCCAGCCCCGACAAATCGGCCAGTGCGTCGGTGACGATCTCTTCCGCCTCTGTCAGGCTTTCACCGACCATCAGAACCTCGATTCTGTCACCGGTGGAAATCGCCATCGCCTGGACAAGGCCTGCGGCCTGAAGCTTATCGAGCAGTCGCGGCAAAGCCGCCTCTTCGACAACCAGCTTTTCACGGATGGCAAGCGAACTTGAGCGGTGATTGGCCCCGACCACCATAAACCGGGACAGCATTTGAGCGTGTTCCGTCATGACCAGGCTACCTGAAGGGGGTGAGGTGTTTGCTAAGCGCCGAAAGGGGGATTTCATTTTGTTCCCCCGTATCGAGGTCTCGCAGGGTTGCGACATCTCGCGCCACTTCTTCCTCGCCGATCAGAATTGCGGCGCGCGCATGGCGCTTGTTGGCGCGTTTAAGCCGTTTACTGAGATTTCCCGAATAATCCATATCAATGACAAACCCTTCGCCGCGCAGCTTGTGGGCGATCTTCAGGGCTGTTTCCTGCATGTCGTCGCCAACGGGAATGACGGCGATAGCGCGGGCTAAAGGGGGAAACGTATCGACAAGCATCGCCAGACGTTCAATTCCAGCCGCCCAGCCAATGCCAGGGGTCACAGCACCACCCATTGCTGAAATAAGGCCGTCATAGCGCCCACCAGCGAGAACGGTCCCCTGGGCACCAAGGGCCTCAGTAGTAAATTCAAAAGCCGTGTGGCAGTAATAATCAAGCCCCCGCACCAAGCGCGGATTATGAGAATAGGCCAGCCCCAGAGCATCAAGCCCCTTGAGCACGTCATCAAAGAAGGCGCGGGACACGTCGTTCAGATAATCAGCAAACAGAGGAGCCTCATTGATCAGGGCGCGATCACCCTTGTCTTTCGAATCGAGGATCCGCAAGGGATTGCGTTGCAACCGGGTGCGGCTATCTTCCGACAGGACATCAAGATGTTTGCTGAAATAATCGACAAGAGCGGCCCGATAAGCATTGCGGCTGTCGGTGTCACCCAGCGTATTGATCTCCAGAACCGTGCGATCAAGCACCCCCAATTCCCGGAGCACCTGGGCACCAAGGGCAATCGTCTCAACATCCGCCAGGGGAGAAGGAACGCCGATCAGCTCGACACCGATCTGGTGGAACTGGCGCAAACGGCCTTTCTGGGGCCGCTCGTAGCGGAACATCGGCCCCTGGTAGAAATAGCGTAACGGCAGGTTTTGAGCCAGGCCATTGGAAATAAAGGCCCTGGCAATCCCGGCGGTCCCTTCGGGCCGCAGAGTGATCTCATGGCCGCCTCTGTCCTCAAAGGTGTACATTTCCTTGGTAACGATGTCTGAGGTGTCGCCAAGGGTACGCTTGAATACTTCGGTGAATTCAAAGATCGGCGTTGAAATTTCGCCATAGCCATAACACAGGGCGACATTGCGGCCGGTTTCAACGATGTGGCGGCGATCAGCGCTCTCTTGGGAGAGAATATCGTGGGTGCCTCGAACCGGCTGAAGGGATGACAAAGCGCGTCTCTCCGGATTTTCAGGTGGGGGAACAAGAGGCCCGGCACATGCCCGCCTCCAAAGCCCTGTTCCGCAATAAGCGGGTTATGACCGCCTTTGGTAGCGCGACTCGACGTAATCGTCCACGATCTTGTAAAATTCCTCGGCGATTTTGGCCCCACGCAGGGTCAGCACCTTTTTTCCATCAATGAAAACCGGGGCTGCCGGTTCCTCGCCGGTACCAGGAAGACTAATGCCTATATCGGCATGCTTGCTTTCCCCTGGGCCGTTGACGATACAGCCCATAACGGCAAGATTCATATCCTCGACCCCAACAAAGGTTTTTCCCCATTCCGGCATTTTCTCTCGAACACGCGCCTGAATCTTACTGGCCAAATCCTGAAAGACGGTGCTGGTGGTCCGCCCACAGCCAGGGCAAGCCGTAACCAGAGGGACGAAGGAACGCAAGCCCATGGTCTGGAGAATTTCCTGGCCAACGATCACCTCTCTCGTGCGGTCGCCACCGGGTTCAGGGGTCAGGGAAATGCGAATAGTGTCACCGATGCCTTCCTGCAAAAGAATGGCCAAGGCCGCAGTCGAGGCGACAATACCTTTTGACCCCATACCCGCCTCGGTCAGGCCGAGATGAAGGGCGTAGTCGCTTTTGTCACCAAGATCACGATAGACCTCAATCAAATCCTGAACGGCACTGACCTTGCAGGAGAGAATAATCTTGTCTCGTCCCATGCCAAGTTCCTCGGCCCGCGCCGCGCTATCAAGGGCCGAAACAACGAGCGCGTCCCTGGTCACATGGGCAATATCCTTAGGCTCTTTGAGCAACGCATTCTCGTCCATCAGACCCGCCAGAAGCTCCTGATCCAAGCTGCCCCAATTGACGCCGATCCGAACCGGACGGTCATTTTTCAGGGCAACTTCAATCATCGTCGAAAATTGACTGTCTCTTTTTTGCCGATGACCGACATTGCCGGGATTGATGCGGTATTTGGCCAATGCTGTGGCGCATTCCGGGTATTTTGTCAGCAAAGTGTGGCCGATATAGTGAAAATCACCGACCAGGGGAACATCAATGCCCTCTTTCTCAAGAAGGTCCCGAATTCGGGGCACGGCCCTGGCCGCCTCTTCCCGGTCGACGGTAATACGAACCAGCTCTGAACCGGCGCGGGCGAGAGCGGCAATTTGAGCCGCCGTCCCTTCGGCATCGGCGGTATCCGTATTGGTCATGGACTGGACAACAATCGGCGCATCACCGCCAATTTCAACGCCACCAACCTTAACCGGCACGCTGCGACGTCTTTTAGAAAGGTGAGAATTACTGGACATTTTTAACGTTATCTCTTTGATCAGGTCATTCCTGAAAACTGAGGGCTGAATTTCTCAGGTGGGTTTCCCCGGTTGGACTTTTACGTACGCTTCTCCCGGCGCAAGTTCAAGCCATGGATTGAGGGAGAGAGCCTTAGGGCGTGGCGGAAGTTCCGGCAATCAGGCGCTCTGGGTCAAGAGGCACATCCCGACGGATTGACCCCGTCGGCCCCAGAGAAGGCACGGGAGAGCCATCAACGACAATCTCCAGAGCACCGGCATTTCCCGTCAACAGGGTCAACCCATAGCGATCGGGTGCCCGATAGATGTCGCCAGCATGGAGTATCTGGGTCAAAAGAAGCTCACCGGTCTGATCGCGAACCTGAACCCAACTGTCTTCGTTCGCCG
>JABJES010000267.1 GCA_018663165.1 Rhodospirillaceae bacterium | reverse complement strand
CTCGACTCAAACCTTGTCGTAGAAGTTGCCGCCGATGACATCGCCACCGATGACATTGCCGCCGACCTCTTGCCTGAGGAAAACGCTAAAAGCACCGATGAAAGCGCCGCCGAAGCTGGAGAAGAAACCTTGCTTGAGCCCCCAGGGGAAGAAAACAAGGAAGGAAACGAACAGGCGACTAATATCGAACAGCCTGAATCGAGAGATAAAACCCCGGCCAGAGAGAGCCGCCCACGGCGCTCCTCTTCGATACGCCGCTATAAAATTCAGGAAGTTATCAAACGCAATCAGATTGTCCTTGTCCAGGTTGCCAAGGAAGAACGCGGCACCAAGGGTGCTGCTCTGACAACGCGGCTATCTCTGGCCGGGCGTTATTGCGTATTAATGCCGAACACCGCGCGCGGCGGCGGTATTTCCCGCAAAATCAGCCTGTTGGCCGACCGCAAAAAACTAAAGACAATTGTTGATAGCCTGGATATTCCCCAGGGCATGGCGGTCATTGTCCGCACAGCCGGCCTGGCGCGGACCAAAGCGGAAATCAAGCGCGATTACGAATATCTCCTAAGACTATGGAACGATATCCGTGACCTGACGATGAAATCCTCCGCTCCGGCGCTGATCAATGAAGAAGGAAACATCATTAAACGGGCCATCCGCGATCTCTATACCCGTGAAATGGAAGAAGTGCTGGTCGACAGCGATGAAGCCTATCGCGCCGCCAAAACCGCCATGCGCATGCTGATGCCGAGCCACGCCAAACGGGTCCAGCAGTATAAAGAAACCGGCATCCCTCTTTTCCAGCGATATCAGGTAGAATCCCAGATCGACGCCATTCATAACCCGACGGTTCACCTCAAATCGGGTGGCTATCTCGTTTTGAACCAGACCGAAGCTCTGGTTGCAATCGACGTCAATTCCGGGCGTTCGACCCGCGAACGCAGCATCGAGGAAACCGCGACCAAGACAAACCTTGAAGCCAGCGACGAAATTGGGCGCCAATTACGTCTGCGCGATCTTGCCGGCCTGGTCGTCATCGATTTTATCGATATGGATGAGAGGCGGAACCAGAACAAGGTGGAAAAACGCCTCAAAGAGGCGTTGCGATTCGATCGCGCCCGAATCCAGGTCGGTCGTATCAGCACCTTTGGGCTAATGGAAATGTCGCGTCAGCGGCTGCGGCCCAGTCTCGGTGAATTCAGCACCCGGCAGTGTCCTTATTGTGAAGGCACCGGCCAGATACGCTCTATCGAATCAACCTCTCTGCATGTTCTGCGCGCTATTGAGGAAGAGGGCATCCGCAAACGGAGTGCAACGCTCAACGTCTTTGTCCAAAGCGATATTGCCCTTTATATCCTCAACCAGAAACGCGCCACGTTAGAGGAAATCGAAGCTCGTCACGGTATCAGCGTCTTTATCAGCCGCGATGACAGCCTGATCCCACCCGACTACCGAATGGAAGGCGACAAGGGAACCCTTGCCAAGGAACCTGTGGAAACCGGCGACAAGGACAGGGGAAGGAATTCCCGCCCTGCCTCCCCCCGCCGTCGCAGTCGCGTCAATCGGGCTGAAGGAGAAGAGATCGTTCCATCGAAAGAGCCAGAGGTCGAAGCCGCCCCCAAAACGGAAGCGGGGTCCGGGGATGAGGAAAGTGATGGCGATCCGACAAAGAAGAGGCGTCGCCGTGGAAAACGTGGCGGTCGTCGTCGCGGACGCAGGCCAACTTCGGCTAGCGAGACCGGCACGGCTGAAAATTCAGAATCTGAGAATAGCGCCGAAACCAGTGGAACAGGGGCCGTGGAAACATCGCCGCCAGCCGAGACAAATGAGGACGGCGCCAAGACAGAAGAGGGTGCTGATTCCAAGCCGGTCGAGAAAAAACGGACGCGACGCTCCAGGGGAACCAGAAAACCCACAGAACGCACGGAATCCACAGAACGTACAGAACGTACAGAATCCAAGGAGGCGACAGGAGCCTCAGAAGCCACAGGAACGACAGAAACGGCTGGAGAAGAAGAAAAGAAACCCCGCCGATCAGCGACAAGGAGACCGAGAAAAGCAAAAGAAGAGGCAAAGGACTCTTCCGAGGCCAAAACGGGTGTCTCTGAAGGAACCAAAGAGAAGAGCGCCAAGGATAAGGACGAGAGCAAAGGCGACAAACCCCGGGGATGGTGGCAACGGCTCGTCGAATAGCCCTGCTGCCGACCGGGACCTATTCCTTACCTGACCCGGACAGCCATATTTTCAAACGCTTAACCGCCTCTTCCATAGATCGCGTCGGTCCGGCATAGGAAAAACGGACAAAACGTCCCCCCAATTGCGGATCGAAATCAATTCCCGAAGTTGCCGCCACCCCGGTTTCCGCCAACATCCGGGTGCAGAAGGACTGGCTGTCGTCGGTCAGGTGGGAAACATCGGCATAGAGGTAAAAAGCCCCATCGGCAGGCGCAAGTTTGGTAAACCCCGCTTTGGGCAAGCCTTCAAGCAGGATTTCCCGGTTGCGGGCATAGGTGGCGACATTGACGTCCAACTCTTCAAGGCAATCGAAAACGGCAATTGCCGCGTGCTGAGAGAGGCCTGGGGCCGAAATGAAGAGATTCTGCGCCAATCGCTCAACCGAACCAAGCAGGTCTTCGGGCACCACCATCCATCCCAATCGCCAGCCAGGCATGGCAAAATATTTTGAAAAACTGTTGATGACAATGCCCTGGGTCGGAAAGGCCAGGGCCGAGATCGCCTTGGGGCCGAAGGTGATGCCGTGATAGATCTCATCGGAAATGAGCCGAATACCCTTTTGTGCACAATAAGCACAAAGCTCGGCCAATGACTCTTCATCAATAATGGTTCCGGCGGGATTAGAAGGACTGGCGATGATCAATCCATCGACAGGCTGTGCCAGAGAGTCCAAAAGCTCAACCGTCGGCTGAAATCTGGTTTTGGCGCCAACCGACAGGAGAACCGGCTCCACCCCCAGGGCAGTGAGAATGTTACGGTAAGCAGGATAGCCCGGTGCCGCCAAAACCACCCGGTCGCCAACATCGAAAGCGGCGAGAAAAGCGAGAATAAACGCCCCCGATGAGCCTGTTGTTATTGCAATACGCTGTGCCGGGACCGCTATATTTTCACGCTCGCGATAATAGGCCGAAATCCGCTCCCGCAGGGCGGGCAAGCCGAGGGATTCGGTATAGCCGGGCATCCCCGTGCCTATAATGTTTCGGGCCGCCTCAAGCACCTTTGACGGCACGCGAGCGCTCGGCTCGCCGAGTTCGAGATGAAAAACATCCTCACCTGAAACGGCCCGTTCATTCGCCGCACGGAGCATGTCCATGACCAAAAAGGAGGATATATCACCCCGTCTGGAGGCTTTAAGAGGCATCGCTAAACCGTTCTAAAAAAAGCCATAATTGCGGGCTACATTGACGAAGATGGAAATCTAACCTAGTTAAAAAGTGACATTAAGAGTAAATAGATAGCATGAAAAAACCATTTTTCAGACGCCTTGTCGCCTCCCTCTCAGCGTTTGCGCTGGTGATGCCTGCCTCGCTTGCCGCAGCAGGTGGGATCATTCGAGACGCTGAAATCGAAAATAGCATTCTCGCCTGGTCAACGCCAATTTTCATCACCGCCGGACTCAACCAGAAAGCCGTTTCCCTCTATATCGTTAATGACAGGGAATTGAATGCCTTTGTCTCCGGCGGTCAGAATGTTTTCTTAACCACCGGCCTTCTTATGCGCAGTGAAAATTACACTCAAGTGGTCGGCGTCGTCGCCCATGAAACCGGACATATCGCCGGCGGCCACCTTGCCCGCATGGAAGACGCCATCCGCGCTGCCCAGGCCGAATCCATCATCGGCATGATTCTCGGCGCTGGAGTGATTGTCGCCGGCGGAGGAAGAGGCCAAAGTGGACAGGCAGGCGGCGCCGTCATGGCCGGAGGCCAGGGAATCGCCACGCGCAATTTCCTCAAATACACCCGCGGCCAGGAAGCCGCCGCCGATCAGGCCGCCTTGACCTATCTCGACCAAACCCAACAATCATCCTTGGGGCTTGACCAGTTTCTCGGAATTCTTTCCAAAAACGAGGAACTCTACTCTGGAAAGATTGATCCCTACATGCTGTCTCACCCCTTGACCAAGGACCGCCTCGATAATGTCCGCCATCACCTTGAGATATCCCCCTTCTCCGGCGTCCCCTCCAACCCCCTGTTCGAAGAAGAGCATGCCCGCATGCGGGCCAAGCTGGTCGGGTTTATGCAACCCTTCAAACAGGCCCTGAGGATATACCCTGAAAGTGACACGACCCTGGAGGGCCGTTACGCCCGCTCAATCGCCTATTACCTCAAGCCTGATCTTCCCAAGGCCCTGGCTCTGATCGACGGATTGATCAAAGAGCGCCCCAACGATCCTTTTTTCCATGAACTAAAGGGCCAGATGCTGTTTGAAAACGGCCACACGGCCGAGTCCATCGCACCCTATCAAAAGTCAGTGGATATTTTCCCCCAGAGCGCCCTGCTACGAATCGGCCTCGCCCAGGCTGAGCTTGCCCAAAACACCTCCGCTTTCAACAAAGCGGCAATCGCCAATCTGGTCGCCGCCGTCAAACAAGAAAAGCGGAATGCCAGCGGATGGAAATTTCTCGGCATCGCCTACGGCAAGGAAGGGCATATTGGTCTGGCCTCGCTCTCCCTGGCCGAACAATTTTTGATCATCGGGAAAAAAACCGACGCCCGGCAACAGGCCGAACGGGCCGAGAAAAATCTTGCCAAGGGATCGCCTAGCTGGGTGCGGGCCCAGGATATTCTTCTCGCGGCAAAAAACTGATCCTCCCGCTACATTCCTTACCCCTCTCTAAACTGGAGCCCTCATGTCCCATCTCTTCCTTCGCCGTATAGCCTTCACCGCCCTGCTGGTGTTTATTTTCGGCGCAATCTTTTTTGCCGCACAAGCCTATCGGGCAGATCAGCCGGGAATAGGAACAGCCCAGCATGAGACGAATGAAGAGTCCGTCCGTCGCATCGTCAGAGAACTGTTACGCGAAAAACCGGAAATCGTCGGCGAAGCCCTGCGCGCCCTGATGGCGCGGGAACAGCTTGCTGAAACGGAAAAACAACAGATGAATCTGAAAGCCCGTGCGGCCGAGATTTTCGACGATCCCGGTTCACCGGTCAGCGGCAATCCCGAAGGCAATGTCACAATTGCCGAGTTTTACGACTACAATTGTCCCTATTGCAAAAAATCTCACGCTGACCTTATGGCAATGATAAGTGAAGATGGGAATATCCGGTTCGTCCACAAAGAATACCCCATCCTCGGGCCGGGCTCTCTCTTCGCCGCCAAGGCCGCTCTTGCCGCCCGCAAACAGGAAAAATATGAAGTTTTCCAGAGCGCCCTGATGGATTACCCCGGCAAACTTGACGATTGGTCGGTGATGGATGTTGCCGCTGATGCCGGTCTGAACGTATCCCAGCTCGAAAAAGACATGGAAGACCCCCTTCTCGATGCCGATCTCGCCCGAATACGGGCCTTGGCTAAATCTCTGGGTATCGACGGGACACCGGCTTATATAATCAACGACAGATTAATTCCTGGTGCCGTGCCGATCAAAAGCATTCAGGAAATCGTCGCCGAACTTCGCAACGGCAATGACGACAAGGGCTGATGGTGCGTTGCAACACAGCCGCCGCGTGATATAACCCTTTGTGAACATTATCTGAGTATCCAGAGCCAATTGGAATAACTGGCCCTGGCCCTATCCTGGGAGTCACGCTATGGCTGACAAAATCCTGATTCTCAACGGTCCCAACCTCAATCTGCTGGGCACCCGTGAGCCCGAGATTTACGGCAGCGAAAGCCTTGCCGATATTGAGGCCCTGTGCCGTAAAGCCGGAAAAGAACTAAAACTTGAGATCGATTTCCGTCAGTCCAACATCGAAGGCGAGATGGTTGATGCCATCCAGTCTGCCCGCGGCACGGCGGCTGGCATCATTATCAATGCCGGGGCATACTCCCACACATCGATAGCGATACTCGATGCGCTTCTGGCGGTCGAACTGCCTGTGATTGAAGTTCACCTTTCGAATCTCTTCCAGCGCGAGTCCTTTCGTCATCACTCGTTTGTCAGCCAGGCAGCCTACGGTATGATATGTGGGCTCCGTGGTCAGGGATACACCCTGGCATTACAGGCACTGTCATCAATCCTTGATAAGAAAAAAGCTTTATAATGGCGAAATTCGACATCGACGGCGGCCTTATCCGCAAACTCTCAAAGCTCCTCGAAGAAACCGATTTAACGGAAATCGAATTTGAATCCGAGGGTCAGCGTATTCGTGTTGCCCGTAATTCAGGTGGGTATAGGGAAAGTTATATCCCTGTGGCCGAAACTGGGAAACAAGCGGGGACGGCAGAAGAACAGGCTGAAAAAACAGCCTCTGCGAAGTCCGACCATCCTGGTGCGATCACCTCGCCCATGGTCGGCACGGCTTATGTTGCTTCCGAGCCCGAATCACCGCCCTTCGTAAAGGTCGGCGATAAAATACGCGAAGGCCAAACCCTTATCATCGTCGAGGCCATGAAAACCATGAACCCCGTGCTGGCTCTGCGCGATGGTACGGTAAAGGAAATTCTGGTCGAGAACGGCGATCCGGTTGAATTCGGTGAAGCCCTGATGATTATCGAATAATATTGCTCCGGAAGACTTAAGGATGTTTGAAAAAATTCTAATCGCCAACCGAGGTGAAATTGCCTTGCGCATTCACCGGGCGTGCAGAGAGATGGGCATCCATACGGTTGCCGTCCATTCAACGGCCGACGCCGATGCCATGCATGTGCGCCTCGCCGATGAAAGTGTCTGTATTGGTGCCGCCCCTTCCAAGGATAGTTATCTCAACATTCCCGCTATTCTGACGGCGGCCAATATTACCAATGCCGACGCCATTCATCCTGGTGTCGGGTTTCTCTCGGAAAATGCCCATTTCGCCGATATGGTGAGCGAGCACGGGATCACCTTTATTGGGCCGAGCGCCGAGCACATGCGCCTTATGGGTGACAAGATATCAGCCAAGGCAAAGATCAAAGAACTCGGCCTGCCCGTCGTTCCGGGCACCGACGAAGCGATTACCGATATCGACGAGGCCTTGGTAACAGCAAAATCCATCGGTTATCCGGTGCTGGTCAAAGCATCCGGCGGCGGCGGCGGCAAGGGCATGAAAGTGGCGCGCAGTTCAGAGGGACTACGCTCGGCCATTTCACTCGCCAAGGCAGAGGCCAAGGCGCATTTCGGAAACGACGAAGTTTACCTCGAAAAGTTTCTCTCCAATCCTCGCCATATCGAAATTCAGATCCTTGCCGACCAGCACGGCAATGTCGTCCATCTGGCAGAGCGCGACTGTTCTCTGCAACGCCGCCACCAGAAAGTTCTTGAAGAAGCGCCCTCACCGGCGCTCAACGCCGCCACCCGCGACAAGATCGGCGCCAAGGTTGTCAAAGCGATCCGCAAGCTCGGTTATTACGGCGTCGGCACCATCGAGTTCCTGTATGAAAATGGAAAATTCTATTTTATCGAGATGAATACCCGTCTGCAGGTCGAGCACCCGATCACGGAAATGATCAGCGGCATCGATTTGGTGCGCGAACAGATCCGGGTTGCCGCCGGCGCAAAGCTCGACCTGGTTCAGAAAAAGCTGCAATTTTCCGGCCATGCCATTGAGTGCCGGATCAACGCCGAAAGCCCGGAAACCTTTATTCCCTCACCGGGCCGGATTACCGATTACCATGCGCCGGGCGGCCTCGATGTGCGGGTCGATTCCGGGCTTTATTCAGGCTATGAAGTGCCCTCTCATTACGACAGCATGATCGCCAAACTGATCGTCCGTGGGCGAAGCCGCAACGAATGCCTGATGCGACTTCGCCGGGCTTTGGAGGAATTCGTCATCGGCGGGATCGAAACCACCATTCCGCTCCACCAACGGCTGATCACGGAACCTGATTTTATCAACGGTGACTATGACATCCACTGGCTGGAAAACCTGCTGGGAATTTAACCTCGCCTGAACCAGTCACTGCGATCATCGCTAAAGCGCCATAAACGAGCGACTGCCATGCAGGGATAGATGTCCACACTGACGACAGAGATTCTTCTCCGTGCCTATCGCGCCGGTATTTTTCCGATGTCGGAGGGCCGCAATGATCCTGAGATTTTCTGGGTCGACCCGGAAATGAGGGGGATCATTCCCCTTGAGACATTTTCAACCTCAAAAAGTCTGCGCCGAGCTCTGAAAAAAGCGCCTTTCACCTTGACCTGTGACACCGCTTTTAGACAAATCATAGAAGGCTGCGCTAACGCCACCGAGCTTCGCCCAAGCACCTGGATCAACGGCGAAATCATCCGCCTCTATAGCGCCCTTCACGAACAGGGAAACGCCCACAGTGTCGAATGCTGGCAGGACGGTGAGCTGGTCGGCGGGGTTTACGGCATTTCCATTGGTGCCGCTTTTTTTGGCGAAAGCATGTTCTCAAAAGTCTCCAATGCCAGCAAGGTCGCGCTGGTGGCGCTGGTGGCTCATCTGAAAAGAGGCGGCTACCGACTGCTCGACACCCAATTCATCACAGATCATCTGCGTCAGTTCGGGGCAGTGGAAATTTCAAGGCAGGAATATCATCTCCGCCTCGTCGAGGCGTTGGCGCAAAAAGCCGTTTTTTACCCGGATATCTCCGGCACCAACATCCCCTTACTTAAACAATCGACAACCCAGACGTCGTAAACCGGGTGCTCCAGCGCCGAAAGTGCTGGCGAAGACGCAAACATCCACCCCTGAAAAAGAGTTTCCGGGGCCTCGCCCGGTTTGACGTCTCGAATATGGAGAAAGGCCGCGCTTTCCGGCGGTTCCTCTGGCGGGCGCTTATGACAGGACCGGGCAACGATTTCCAGAGTGCCGAAACGGACAACCGTATCGATCGGAGCGCGAAAAGTGGAAATACGGGCGGTGACCTTATCGAGTCCTTGAAGCAACGCCACCTCGCCAATGATATCCTCTGCACGCGCTTGTCCACCACCTGTAAAAACCGTCACAATTCCGGCGACAAGCATCACAAAAAGCATCTGGGCACGGCGGCGCTTTCCCGCTTTTGACAAAGAAGGGATCATGACGGCGCTATTTCTTGGAATAAGGATTCTTGAGGGATTCCGTGAGATCATGAAGGACCTGCCGGAACTGGCTTTCATCACAGCCCATGAGAATGGCGTCTTCCAGTGCATCCTGCTGCATCTGCTGAATTTCCTCCAGGTTCTGATTGAGAACCTTGATTTTCTCGACACAAGACACCGGATCGCCTGAAGGCGTATGCCAGATATTACCTTTACCTGAACCGGCAAGAGGAATGACGCTCCGCTTCATCCGCCGCCTCCTCCCCACCTATTTGGATTTATCTGAACCGCCAGAAGCAAGGAAGATAATCTCACCGACCTGATCCTCAAGCGACCTGTAGTCCGAAGTCTTTTTCACCTGGCCTCCAGGAACGATAAAGGTGGTTTCCTTACCCGGATCAATGCGGATGTATTTACCCCCGAGAATACCCTCACTGCCGATGGCGGCGACGGTATCCATGGGCAGTTTGACATCGGAACGAATCGACATCCTGACAACGGCGTTATAAGTCTCAGGATCAAGTTCTTCGCTGATCACGGAGCCTACCTTGATTCCATTCACCCGCACATCGCTGCCGGTCTGAAGCCCGCCCACCTTGTAGAAAACGGCTGTAACCTGATAGCCCTCAATGGCCTTAACCTGGGCGGTATCATAGACAAAAACGACGAAGAACCCCGCCACCAACAAGACAACGGCACCCATTATCGCTTCTACGAGATTCCTCTGCATATTCCTGTTTCCTCTTAAATCCTAAAAAGCGCCAATTTCCCGGCGCCCCTATTCTCCACCGATAGCTTCATTGCTGGTCGAGGATGTTCCATTCGTTTCCTGATCGTCGAATTTTTTTGCCCTGGCCTGACCCTGAGCAATAATCTGATCAAGCAAGTCACTAACCACCATCGACCCCTGGGTAATCTTGATAACGCCGCCCGGCAAAATGTATTTTTCAGCGCCGCCGGGTTCAAGATTGATATATTTCGAACCGAACAAACCATCCGTATGGATCGCCGCCGAGGTGTCGGTGGGCAGTCTAACGTCGTCGTCAATACGTATAGTAACGCTCGCCCGGTAGTTTGAATCGATAGAATCATCAACAATGGTGCCGACCTTAAGCCCGGCGAGACTGACATCAGCGCCGCGAGTAAGACCATCGATTTTGTCGAAGATGGCCGTCAGTTCATACCCCGTGGCTGATTCGATTTTCGATCGGCTCGATACAAACGAGGCATAAAGAGCAATGACAATCAATACCGTCGCCCCGACCAACGGCTCTTTCACGTTATCCTTCACAGGAACTTCCTTCTCTCATTCAGGGCGCCAGGGCTCATAATCCCCAGTCGCCTCTTCACGCACCCCGCCGCGCAATACATGGCCGGGCGGGCGATAGGCACCGCCAGTGCCTGTAAGGTTGGGAAGGTGCGGTTTCTCGTAAACGGGCTTTCTCTCCGGAATATCGGTCGGCGGGGAATCGACAATATGGTGAAGCCAGCCGTGCCAGGCCGGAGGCACGGAACTGGCCTCTGCCTTGCCCTTGTAGAGGACCCAGCGGCGCTCGCGGCCATTATTGACCACCCGAGGCCCACCTTTGCGACGGTAATATTTATTACCGAACTGGTCTGAGCCGACACGTTTTCCGTAGACCAAGGTATAGAGAAGGGTGCCGAGGATCATCTGTCCCACATCTTGCCTGTTATCGAATATATCAAAAAGGGCCGCCGGAGCGCCCCGATATCAGAGAATATGACATTTGCGCCGCGTCCAGTCCAGCCCCCCTCCATACGATGGAGATACCCTTTGAACGGCCCCATCGCCTTGCTTTTCCTAGATTTTTTTAAATGCTTTCAACACCTCACACGGTCTTGAAAAAAACTGTCAGATCCAGGGGAATCCCCAACATACACCCTATATTGTGAATTTTTTGTTACAGCCCACAAAATCTGGTTGCCAAGACAGCTGGTTTTGTGGATAGATTGCATACATGTCGTGGTCTGAATTTAAGCGGTCACAATATGTAGCGGGGGAAATGGCTGAAAATATGGCTGAAACCCTTTAGCACCTCTAGAAGGTTAAGAGGCGCAAGCCCCATGAATTCGGTCGGGCTGTAAATGACCGAAAAAAAACAAACGTTTTTAAAAGTTCAAGTTTAAGGGGGATACGTAAAGATGCGAATCGAACGCCGGTTCACTAAAAAGGGTAAAGCAGCCTACGACGGCATCGAATTCCGTAAGGCATCTAGTGAAATCCGTAATCCCGACGGTTCCGTCGTCTTCAAGCTTGAAGGATTCGAGGTTCCCGCCCATTGGTCGCAGGTGGCCTGCGACGTTCTTGCCCAGAAATATTTCCGCAAGGCCGGCATTCCCGAAGAGCTAATCGCCTTTGAGGAAGAGAATATCCCCGAATGGCTGTGGCGGCACGAGGCCAAACGCGGCAGCAAGGTCACCGGCGAGATGAGCGCCCGTCAGGTTTTTGACCGTCTTTGCGGCACCTGGACTTACTGGGGCTGGCGCGGCGGCTATTTCGACACCGAAGAAGACGCCCAGGCCTATTTCGACGAAATGCGTAATATGATGTGCATGCAGATGGGTGCCCCCAACTCGCCGCAATGGTTCAACACCGGGCTGCACTGGGCCTATGGCATCGATGGCCCCTCTCAGGGACACCATTATGTGGATTTCCAGAGTGGCGAACTGGTCGCCTCAAGCTCGGCCTATGAAAACCCCCAGCCTCATGCCTGCTTCATCCAGAGCGTCGATGACGATCTGGTCAATGAGGGTGGCATCATGGACCTTTGGGTACGCGAGGCACGGCTCTTCAAATACGGTTCAGGGACCGGCAGCAATTTTTCATCCCTGCGTGGCGGAGGCGAATCCCTGTCCGGCGGCGGCAATTCGTCCGGCCTGATGAGTTTTCTTAAAATCGGCGACCGCGCGGCCGGGGCCATCAAATCCGGCGGCACGACGCGACGCGCCGCCAAGATGGTTTGCATCGATATCGATCACCCGGATATTGAGGAATTCATTAGCTGGAAGGTGACCGAAGAACAGAAAGTCGCCTCAATGGTGACCGGTTCGAAAGTCCTGCAAAAGCACCTCCAAACCGTTCTCAAGGCCTGTCACACCGGACCCGTCGACTCAGAAGAAAGCGAAGACAGCAGGTTCGACATAAAAAAGAATCCGGCTCTGAAAAAAGCAGCAGTTGCCGCACGCAAGGCGATGGTGCCCGAAAATATGATCGCGCGCATTATCCAGTTCGCCGGTCAGGGCTATACCGAGATTGATTTCGACACCTATAATACGGATTGGGACTCGGAGGCCTATCTCACGGTCGCTGGCCAAAATTCAAACAATTCCGTGCGTGTCACCGACGAATTCCTCAAAGCGGTGGAAACCGACAGCGAATGGGATCTTACCCGGCGCACCGACGGTGAAATTTACAAGACCCTTCACGCCCGCGATCTGTGGGACCAGATCGGTTATGCCGCCTGGGCCTGCGCCGATCCCGGCCTCCAGTACGACACCACCATCAACGACTGGCACACCTGTCCCAATTCCGGCCGTATTAACGCCTCGAACCCCTGTTCAGAGTATATGTTTCTGGACGACACGGCCTGTAACCTTGCTTCCCTGAATTTACTAACGTTCCG
>JABJES010000265.1 GCA_018663165.1 Rhodospirillaceae bacterium | reverse complement strand
GAGGATGGCACCCGAAGAACCAACCAAGGCTCCGGTAACGATCAACGCCGGATTGGAAAGGGTAAAGCCGATACCGCAAGCCGCCCAACCGGAATAGGAGTTGAGCATCGAGACCACCACCGGCATATCAGCACCACCGATCGGCATGATGATGAGAAAGCCAATGACGAAGGCGAGAGCCACCAATATCCAATAGCTGGATGTAGTCTGGCCGGAGATCAGCATAATGATCATCACCACAATGGCGATACCGATAACCAGATTAAGCTTGTGCTGGCCTGGGAAGACCAGCGGGTTGCCGCTGACCAGACCCTGCAGCTTGGCAAAAGCCACCACAGAACCGGAAAAGGTTATGGCACCAATGACGGCACCCAGAGACAGCTCAACAAGGCTGGCCCCTGAAATATCGCCAAGAGTGCCGATGCCGTAGGCTTCCGGGTTATAAAAAGCCGCCGTGGCGACAAAAACCGCCGCCAGACCGACGAGACTGTGAAAAGCCGCCACCAGTTGCGGCAGGGCTGTCATCTCAATTTTCAGGGCGACCACGGTGCCGATACTGCCACCGATGAGAATGCCCAGAATAATGGTGCTGTAACTGACCACGCCAGGGTCCATCAGGGTGGTAAAGATGGCGATGGTCATGCCGACAACGCCGAAAATATTACCCTGACGCGCTGAATCCGGCGACGAAAGTCCCCGCAAGGCCATAATGAAACAGACCGAAGCGACGAGATAGGCAAAGCCTGTCATGGTTCCACTCATTATCACCGTCCCCCTATTTCTTCTTTTTCTTGAACATGCCCAGCATGCGCTGGGTGACGATGAAACCGCCGAAGATATTGACCGAAGCCAGGGTCACGGCGCAAAAGCCCATGACACTGGCAAAATCCATCCCGGCGGGACCGGCGGCAAGCAGGCCGCCTACGATAATCACCGAGGAAATAGCATTGGTCACCGCCATCAGCGGTGAATGCAAGGCCGGCGTGACACTCCAGACGACGTAAAAGCCGATAAAACAGGAAAGCACGAAAACCGTAAACAATTGCAGGAAGGGGTCCCCTCCGGCAACCGCCTGACCGGCAATTTCCAGCGCACCGGCATCACCGGCAAGGCTATGGGCCTGTTCAGCCAGCCGGGTCGCTTCCTCGGCAAGCTGGGTGGCGTTTTGTGAAATAGTCGACGCATCCATTTTTTTATTTCCCCTTCCCTGTCAGCAGTGGATTTACCACTTTGCCGTCACGGGTAATAAGCGTTCCGGAAACGGTTTCATCTTCCCAGTCAAAAGTAAGCGTCTTCTTTTCCGCATCAACATGGGGTGAAATGAAGTTGAACAGGTTCTTGGCGAAAAGTGCGCTGGCGTCCTTGGCCAGCCGACCGGGCACATTCTGGTGGCCGACGATCTTGACGCCATGGGTTTCGACAACCTTGCCCAGTTTCGAGAGTGGGCAATTGCCGCCCGCCTCAACAGCCAGATCGACGATGACCGAACCGTGCTTCATGGACTTGACCATATCCTCGGTCACCAGCACCGGGGCCTTGCGACCGGGGATCAACGCCGTGGTAATGACGATATCCTGCTTCTTGATATGCTCGGCAACCACCGCCTTCTGCTTTTCAAAATATTCCTTGGGCATTTCCTTGGCGTAACCAGCCTCGGTTTCAGCGTCTTTTTCCATTTCCTCATCAACGGTGAGGAACTTGCCGCCGAGACTTTCCACCTGTTCGCGGGTGGCCGGGCGAACGTCGGTCGCCGTAACGATGGCACCAAGCCGCTTGGCGGTGGCGATGGCCTGCAAACCTGCGACGCCGACGCCCATGATAAAGACCTTGGCCGGGGGCACTGTGCCGGCGGCTGTCATCATCATCGGAAAAGCGCTGCCGAATTCGGCCGCTCCGTCGAGAACCGACTTATAGCCAGCGAGATTGCTTTGAGAGGAAAGAATGTCCATAGACTGGGCGCGACTGATTCGCGGCATCAGTTCCATGGCAAAGGAGGTAATGCCCGCCTTGGCATAGGCATCGACATCCTTCTTGTTGGTCATGGCTCCAAGATGAGCAACCAACACCGCGCCCTTCTTGATCAGGGAAAGCTCGTTGGCCGCCCCCTTGCCTTCGATGGTCGGCGGCTGAATCTTGAGGACCATGTCGGCCCCCTTAAGCGCCGTCGCCGCATCCTTGGCAATCGTTGCGCCAGCCGTCTTGAAATCATCATCGGTAATCGCAGAAGCCTCACCAGCTCCCTTCTCGATGATCACCTGAAAGCCGAAACCGGTTAGTTTCTTAACCACATCAGGAGACGCCGCGACACGTGTTTCGCCAGACCGACTCTCCTTGGGGATGGCAATTTTCATGGTGTTCCCCTTACCCCTTTATTCGTTTTTCAACCGTGTCTGTCCCTTCTGGACAGACAAAACAGCGGCCACAATGACCTGTGAAAACCGGTTTGCCAAGGGGTTTTGAATTTTTTAAAGCAAACTTGCCTTCATTCCATTGATTCCAATTCACTGATCAGGCCGGAGATAACGCCGAGCCCCTTCGACCAAAAGGCAGGATCGGCGGCATCAAGGCCGAAAGGTGCGAGAAGCTCTTTATGGCGCAGAGTGCCGCCAGCACGCAGCATATCAAGATAGCGCCCGGCAAAACCTTCTGGCACCCCCTCATAAACCGCATAGAGCGAATTCACCAGGCAATCGCCGAAGGCATAGGCATAGACGTAAAAGGGCGAATGGATGAAATGGGGGATATAGGCCCAAAAGTGACGATAATCATCGCCCAGACGGATCGATGGCCCGAGACTTTCGGTCTATGTCTCCAACCAGATATCGCCAAGGCGCTCGGCGGTTAACTCGCCGCTGCGACGTTCGTCATGAACCCGGCATTCAAAATCGAACATTGAGATTTGGCGGACCACCGTATTCAACATATCCTCGACCTTGCCAGCCAGCATCACTCGGCGACGTGCCGGATCGTCCTCTGCTTTAAGAAGCGCCCGAAAGGTCAGCATTTCCCCGAACACGCTGGCGGTTTCGGCCAATGTCAGGGGCGTATCGGACATCAGCGCCCCTTGAGGTCCGGCGAGCACCTGATGGACGCCATGGCCGAGCTCATGGGCCAGTGTCATCACATCACGCACCCGACCCTGATAGTTGAGCAGCAGATAGGGATGCGCCGAGGGCACCGTAGGATGGGCAAAGGCACCGGACGCCTTGCCCGGACGCGGCGGCACATCAATCCAGGGGGAGTCGAAAAAACGCTGGCCGATCGTGGCCAGTTCAGGCGAAAAGTCGCCGTAAGCGTCAAGCACGGTTTTGCGGGCCTCGGCCCAGGGAATAACCCGGTTATCATCTTGCGGAAGGGGCGCATTACGGTCCCAGAAATCGAGCGCCTCGACACCGAACCAGCGGGATTTGAGGGCGTAATAACGGTGGGAAAGATCCGGATAGGCCAGGGTAACGGCACCGCGCAGGGCCTCAACCACCTGGTCTTCCACCTGATTGGAGAGATTGCGGTAGGAAACCGGCTGTGCATAGCGACGCCAGCGGTCGTCGATCTCTTTATCCTTGGCCAGGGTATTTGTAATCAACGCGAACTGACGGATATTTTCGCCCAGCACCCGGCCCAGAGACAAGCCGGCCTGACGCCGCACAGCCCCGTCCTTGTCAGAGAGCTTATGGAGAATTTCCGATTCAGTCAGAGACTCATGCTCGCCAGTCCCGGATTGAAAGGGAAACCGCAAATCAGCCATGGTCTCGTCGAAAAGCCGCACCCAGGCCGTCCGCCCGGCAACCATTTTCTCATGGAGAATTTTCTCCATCTCGTCGGAAAGCTGATGATCGCGGAAAGCCCGCACATCGCGCACCCAGGGCGCGTAATGAGCGGCGGCTGGAACCGCCATCTTTTCCGCCAGGGCGGCTTCGTCCATACGGTTGATCTCAAGGGTAAAGAAGATAAGCCGGGTCGAAATATCAGTACAGCGCTCTTGTGCGCCTTGATAGAACTTGGCCAGTTCGGGATCGCTCTGATTTCCTGCATAGACCAGAAAGGCATAGCTCATGATCCGCCCGAGAATTTCTTCCTGAGCCTCGTATTCGATGATTGCCGCGCCAAAGGCAGCACCATCAATATCACCGACCTTTCCCTCAAAGCGCGCCTCAAAAGCCTTGGCAGCGCTCTCTGCCTGATCAAAACCGGCCTCTAATTCGGCTGACTCGCGCCCAGGATAAAGATCAGCCAGATCCCATTCGGGAAGGTCGGCCAGGGTTGCCCTGTCCTCGGCAATGCCAGCCTCGCCTGGTGCGGAAAAAACAAACGTCTTGTGTCGGGTCATATTTCTATCTTTGCCTTTTTTCAGTCCGCCAGCGTAGCGGGGCCGGAGACAAGCGTTTATGATAAGCACATGCGATACGAGACTTGGCCCAATCTCGCAACCATGTTTTTCGACCGCGCCGCGGAATTAGGCGACAAGCCATTCCTGTGGGCAAAGAAGAACGATGCATACCAGCCGTTGAGCTGGCGCGAAACGGCGGCACAAATACACCGTCTCGCCGCCGGCCTTAAAGCCTGTGGCATTGAAGCCGGCGACCGGGTGGCACTGGTTTCGGAAAGCCGCCCTGAATGGCTGATCGCCGATATTGCCATCATGGCCGCTGGCGGTATCTCGGTCCCGGCATACACCACCAATACCGTCGACGACCATCTGCACATCCTTAAAAACAGCGGGGCGAAAGGGGTCATCGTCTCGACACCGCAATTGGCGGCACGGCTGATCCCCGCTGCCGAACAGGTTGCCGAGAGCCAGTTCATGGTGTCCATGTCTCCCCTGGAGATACCCCTTGAAAGCAGCCTAACCTTTC
>JABJES010000264.1 GCA_018663165.1 Rhodospirillaceae bacterium | reverse complement strand
TTGGTTTTTTTAAATCTATTGAACATATCTTTGTCCCCGGAGCCTTGGGACAGGATATCCATGATGTGATCCTGCAATCAGGGGTTCTGCGCTCCTCTATTGAGGCTCAGGCCAAATTCACCTGGATTGTTCCCAAAGACCGTTGTGAGGCTAAACGGTCTTTTGAGGTTGAGCTTTCCGACGGCCACTGGATACGGGTTGACGAGGAACTGACCGAGAATAACTTCCTGGTCGAAACCACGTCGGATATCACCGAACTTAAAGCCAAGGAACAGGCCCTGGAAATGCAGGTTCTGGAGCTGCTTGATTCAGAAGATCGTCTCGAAGCCCAGGGCAGCCGCCTTGTCGAGTTAACCGAGATCATGGCCAGATCCAGGGATGAAGCGCAAAAATCGAGTAAAACCAAATCCGAATTTCTGGCCAATATGAGTCATGAACTGCGTAGCCCTCTGAATGCAATTATCGGCTTTGCCGAGATTATGAAGGACGAGATGTTCGGCGCTCTGGGGCGGTCTGAATACAAGGAATATGCCGTCGATATTCATCTTAGCGGCACCCACCTGCTGGATGTCATCAACGATATTCTCGACCTTTCGAAAATCGAGGCGGGCAAGCTTGAACTCGTCGAAAACAATGTCGATATCTGGGATGTGGTCGAGATGGCTGTTCGTCTGTCGGTGCCCAGGGCGGACAAGGGCAAGATCACGCTGAAGAATAGCATCCCCAAGAATTTGCCCGGACTGATCGCCGATGAGCGAAAGCTCAAGCAGATCTTCATAAATCTGGTTTCAAATGCCATCAAATTTACGCCTGAAGGCGGTGAAGTTTCCGTCGAGGCCGAAATGGATTCTTCAGGAAGCCTTGCTCTTTCGGTGGTTGACACGGGGATCGGGATTGCAGAGGAAAACATCCCCAGAGCGATGGCTCCGTTTGGCCAAATCGATGCCTCCCTTGACCGCAAATACGAAGGCACCGGGCTTGGGCTCCCCCTGACCAACGCCCTGGTCGATCTTCACGAGGGCACTCTTTCGATTGAGAGTATCGTCGACAAGGGCACAAGGGTCATTATCACCCTTCCTTCCTCGCGTATCGTCGATGGCTCAGGGGAGTTGCTGATAAATCGGGGTTGAGGCTGGTTTCCGTCGTTGGGGCGATTTTTTTCAGGAGGACATGATGGCGACAAATGCCGAGTTGGCTGTAAAGCTTCTTCGTAGTGCGGCAGGTTTTTTCCGTTCTGTAGGCGAGCAAAATGTGCAAATTAAGGAACAAATGGATACCAATGCACAGACCTATGACATGGTGGCCGAGTGGCTGGAGGAAGACCCCAGTGCTGAAAGTCCGGTCGCAGTAGAAATGGACTAAAGCGACGTGAATCCTCACTCAAAACGTCGCCAATCCCTTTATCCATCTGATTAACGTTTAAGCTCTCCTTTTGGTGGGATTTGAGGCCTGCTCTGACAGGCTGTTCATGAAGG
This sequence comes from Rhodospirillaceae bacterium, assembly GCA_018663165.1. Taxonomy (GTDB): domain Bacteria; phylum Pseudomonadota; class Alphaproteobacteria; order UBA11136; family UBA11136; genus JABJES01. The sequence continues at coordinate 7,807 of JABJES010000264.1, read as the reverse complement.
CAAAAAAAATCAAAAAAATGGTCGTTTTGGTTTTTTTAGTATTGACGGCTAGGCCTCAAATCTAAAAACTATAGTTATTATTATAATGTTGGTTTGGAAGGCTTTTGAGCCTATTTTTCTGACCATTGTTCTGATTGGGATTTTTGCTCCAATCCTATGTGAGGGAATGAATTCTTGGCCATTTTAATGAGTATTCTGGCGCTTTTTCTCGCTGTTACGGCCCTTTGGATCGCCGGTCAGGGCGCAAAAAAGGTCGATTCCCAGAACACTCAGAATCGGGAGTTCGTAAAGACCCTTATCAAGGGGCTTGAGAACAATCTTGCCCAGAATTCAAAAACCATAAGTACCAGACTTCAGGCGATCGATAAGGAGATCAGGGAAGTCCGGCACACGAAAACCAGCGCGTCATCTCCTCAGGAGGTTAAAAAGGCAGGTTGACACTCTGCTTCCAGTTTTTGATGGTTTGGCCGTCGAGGTGAAACGGGGACGGATTTTTCTTTACCTGGTATGGGGGTAGGACGTGGTTATTTTTTTTAGTATTTTGGCATCTGTTTTAGGTATTGCAGCAGTTGCTGTTTCCCTTCAGACGGTTAAGCGCCTGGAAGAGCGCAAGGAGGAATACAAGGAATTCCTTCAGGGCATAACGAGCGATCTTCAGGGGCAAATTTTTCAGCACAATAAATCCGCCACAGACAAGATCAAGGTCTTTGCGGTCGATCTCACGGAGATCCGTGGCAGTGAAAATACCTCTTCCAATAACGCACCGATTATCCACACCTGAAGCCTAAGCTGCTGGACCGCCGCTCCCTAATCGCCTGCGACTCCCTAATCGCCTGCGGCTCAGCGGAGAGCCAGCCCATTTAACCGCCCAGTTCAAAAAACACCTTTGTGGGAACTCTTTTGCGGGTTTTTTCCTAGGTATGGTGGTTGATCCTGCTCAAACTACTATGTATTGTGAAAAATTGGGTCATTTTGAGGGGCGAAAAAGGTGTTGGGTCAAAGGGGAGTAAGATTTTTAGCCCCGTTTTTGGCGGTGTTTGTCTCCGGGTGCGGATTTTTGGGCCTTGATAACATCTTTCCGGATGATCTTTTTTCCGTCGATTTTTTTAGTGATGAGCCGCCTGAGGTCATGCCACAGATTGCGACCCCGATGGTGACCATCGCCGGTGCCTCTGAGGTGGACATCATAAAGGCTCTGGAAGAGGCTTTTTTAAATTCCCCCCCTAATGATGAGGCGTTGAGCTTTAAATACAGCGTTACGGAAATTGGCAGCGATTTCGTTGTCGTTTCAGGTGTTGATTATTCTCTTTCATCACCCGTTTATGAGGTGTCGACCCGTTTCGATCTGGGACTCTCATCCTGGGATGAGCAGAGCGCATCTGATGCGCCGATCGAGATCGTTACATCTTCGGTCATTCCCCAAAATTTTGGCACATCGTCTGAAATCATCCTCCCTCTCGAAGATGAGTGGGACCATTTAAAGATCACCGGATATTTTCAATTTGTGCAGAGCAAGCTGGATTCGACAAAGCTTTTGCTTGAGGTCGATCCATCGGCCTGGTCCCAGGCACCGGTGATGTCTGCCGAGCCGATGCCGGCACCTTCCATTCCGCCCCCTTCCATTCCGCCCCCTCCTGTCGCCGGGCCGCAGGAGATGTCTTCTCCTCCGGTTGCCCAGACCGAGGTGCCGCCTGTGTCCAAACTGATTGGACAGCGGGTCTATGCGGTTCAGGTCGGGGCTTTTTTGAAGCCGGGCAATGCAGAGCGGATTTCAAAGAAAATGGCGGCCAAGGGGCTGGCCCCTTACATAGATTCCAGTACTGATAAAAAAGGCCGTCAATGGCGTTTTGTTCGCATCGGCCACTTTGCCAAGCGTGGGCAAGCGGAAAAAGAAGCCGCCACCATCAAAGGCATGGGCATCGATGCCTTTGTCGTCCTTTCCGATAAGGGTAAGTAAGGGCCGGGCAGAAAACCAAGGGGGTGTTTGGAAGGCCGGGATTTGGCCCTGTGGTTGGCTGGGGAACGTGGATTCGAACCACGATTGACGGTGTCAGAGACCGCTGTCCTACCGTTAGACGATTCCCCATCGGCGCAACAGATTTGCCCTTCTACTAACATATGCCTTTCCCGTTGTGTAGCCGCAATTGATCCCTGCCATGGCAAATCCGTTTCGGCGGCGTGCGGAATCGGTTATCATCCCCTTAATGATAAGAACAAGGCTGGAGACTGGGTCTCCGGCCCTTAGGGGAGGCAAGGCCGGTGGCTGCTTACGCAAATATTCGCGGATCTTTTCGCTCGTCCAAGCGGCGAGGTGGCGCTGGTAATGGGAATGGTGAGAATTTCGCTGCCCTTGATCTTGGAACGAACAGTTGCAGGCTTCTCGTGGCTCGCCCTCAGGCCAATGGTTTTCACGTTGTCGATTCCTATTCTCGTATTGTGAGACTCGGAGAAGGCCTTGGAACTACGGGGCATTTGTCCCAGAAGGCGATTGATCGCACCCTTGACGCCTTGAAGGTCTGCGCGGAAAAAATGCATCGTAACGGTGTCTCTTATGCCCGCTGCGTTGCGACGGAAGCCTGCCGAAGAGCGTCAAACTGTGCTCAATTTCTTGACCAGGTACGTGAAGTGGCGGGCTTTGAAATCGAAATAATTTCCTCTGATGAGGAAACCAGGCTGGCCCTTGAGGGCTGTATGCCTCTTTTTGAGCGGCAACTGAGCCATGGGCTGATGTTCGACATCGGTGGTGGCAGCACAGAGCTGATGTGGCTTTCTCTGAGTGAGGATGGACAGGCAACCCGGCTGGACTGGCTTTCTCTTCCCTTTGGCGTTGTTACTTTGTCGGAGGATGTTGATGGACGCAGTATGGATGAGGCTTATATCAAGATTGTTGATCATGTTTACGATCATCTTGACGGATTTGACCGCCGCCATGAGATTACCCAAAGGATCGGCGATGGAGAGGTTCAGATGCTCGGCACTTCAGGGACGGTGACGACCCTTTCAGCCCTCAATATGGAGCTTGATAACTATAATCGCAGCAAGGTGGACGGCTCATATCTCACATTTGATAAAATAGAGAGTATCAGCCGTGATCTGGTTGAGATGGAGAACGGGGATCGGGCGGCCTTGTCCTGCATCGGCCCCCAGCGGGCAGATCTTGTCGTTGCCGGTTGCGCCATACTCGCGGCTTTATGCCGGAAATGGCCGTTGGAAAGGCTGCGGGTTGCCGATAGAGGGTTGCGCGAAGGCATTCTTCTTGGCCTGTTTAAGGAAGCTTTGCAGGTCGGCTCAAACGGGAGTCCTTACGCCTTTCCGCCCCGCCGCTCTGTATCTTCTCTCGTGCCGGAGGCCTCCTGATGGCGACCCGGGGCAGACCGGATGGCCATAGTCTCAAGGTCCGGGTGAAGACGGCAAAGCGGAGAAAGACTTCTTCTACCCGTTGGCTTCAGCGCCAGCTTAACGACCCCTATGTGGCCGAGGCGCAGCAAAAAGGATACCGCTCGCGGGCTGCCTTCAAGATCTTGCAGATCGATGATAAATTTCATTTCTTTCACCCCGGTGCCAGGGTTGTTGATCTTGGCGCAGCGCCGGGGGGCTGGACTCAGATTGCGGTTGAAAAGATTAATGCGATGGGCCGGGATAAGGATAAACAGGGCCTGTTAGTAGCGGTTGATTTGCAGGAAGTAGATGCCATGGCTGGCGCTGTCATCCTCCACGGCGATGCCGAAACCGATGAGATGTTGGCGCAGATCAAAGATGAATTGGGTGGCTCTGCTGATATTGTTTTAAGCGATATGGCTCCGTCTACCACTGGCCATCCACCGACAGATCACTTGCGTATCGTCGGGCTCTGCGAATCGGCTCTGGATATTGCCCGTGAGCTCCTCGCTCCTGGCGGGGTCTTTGTCGCCAAAGTGTTTCAAGGCGGGGCTCAGGGCGAATTGTTGCTTGCCATGAAGGGCTTGTTCAAATCGGTAAAGCACTTTAAACCCCCGGCCAGCCGCAAGGAATCTGCCGAAACCTATGTTATCGCTATCGGTTTTCGAGGGGATAAGGATGAGGCGAGCAAAGACTAGGCTAAAATTGTCCCTATACAATCACCCCCGCAGCTTCAAGATAGGGTTGAAGCTCGTGTTCCGCCATTTGGGTCAAGTCCTTGCCGATCTCTCCATGGATACGTTTGGCGGCTTGAGCGCCCAGACAGGTGCGGAGTTCACCTAAGGTTTTCGGTGGGGCGACGAGAACAAGCCGGTCAAAGGCATTTTCCCCGGCCGCTTTGTCGAGAATGCCGGCCAGGCTTTTGGCAAATTCCTTTTTTTCAAATTCGTGCCAGTCAACCCTGGGTTCCATGGCGTGACGGGCGGAATTGGCGCGCTCGTGGGTGCGACCAGGCCTTTCGCTGCCTATATCGCTGGTTTTTGCATGATCTGACTGGTATTGGGCGCGGTTAACGGCGCTTAAGCCCTTTCCTGGCCCGGAATTTAGGAAAATACGCCCTTTTGCGCCGTCACAGACGAGAATCCATGTGTTTATAGATTTATGATGTGAAGGACTGTTTGGGTCGGTTGTCATTGTTTTTTTCCCTTATGAGGATGACTATTCACTATCTATTGATTGGCGAACAAAAAACAAGAGGGCCAGCCGGGATAAAAATTTAGATTACCTGATATCCCGCATTTTCTTGGCTTTCCTTTCACGATGTGTATGATGCGCGCCAATCTGTTGAGGAGACGTCATGAAGATCGAGGAAGCGCTCACCTTTGACGACGTATTGCTGGTTCCGGCCGCATCCTCGGTCCTGCCTGCCGACGCCGATACGACCACCTATCTTACACAATCGATAGAACTGGGCATTCCGCTCCTCTCTTCTGCCATGGATACGGTAACCGAGAGTAAGCTGGCCATTGCCATGGCGCAGCTCGGCGGGGTCGGGGTCATCCATAAAAATCTTGATATCCAGGCCCAGGCCGATGAGGTCCGGATGGTGAAAAAATTCGAATCCGGTATTGTCGTTAATCCGGTGACCATTCCTCCCGAGCGGCCTCTTGCTGATGCCCTGCAACTGATGTTGGAGAACGGGATTTCCGGTATTCCCGTGGTCGAGCATGACAGCGGCAAGCTGGTCGGCATTCTCACCAACCGGGATGTGCGTTTTGCGACTAATATGTCCCAGCCGGTGAGTGAACTCATGACTCACGAGAATCTGGTCACTGTCACCGAAGAGGTTGATCGCGATGAAGCCAAGCGTCTCTTGCATCAGCACCGCATTGAAAAGCTGATCGTTGTTGACAAGGCTTACCGCTGTATCGGCCTGATCACAGTTAAAGATATCGAAAAATCCCAACGTTATCCCGATGCCTGTAAGGACGAGAAAGAGCGCCTTAGGGTCGCCGCCGCCACCGGGGTTGGGAAGAACGGTATTGCCAGGGCTGAGGCGCTGTTGGATGTCGAAGTGGATGTGGTTATCGTCGATACCGCCCATGGCCATTCCGCCGGTGTCATCGATACTGTCCGTGAGATTAAAAAATTGAATAATCATGCTCAGGTCATTGGCGGCAATATCGCTACGGCCGACGCGGCACAAGCCCTGATCGAGGCCGGTGCCGATGCCGTCAAGGTCGGTATCGGTCCCGGTTCCATCTGCACGACGCGCATGGTTGCCGGTGTCGGTGTGCCTCAGCTTCAGGCTATTCTCGATGTGGGGCAGGTTTGCGGGAAGAAAAACATTCCCCTGATTGCTGATGGTGGCATCAAGTTTTCCGGTGATCTTGCCAAGGCGATTGCTGCGGGGGCGACCAGCGTTATGATCGGGTCACTTCTGGCTGGCACAGAGGAAAGCCCTGGCGAGGTATTCCTCTTTCAGGGGCGCTCGTATAAATCCTATCGTGGCATGGGCTCTGTGGGGGCCATGGCGGGGGGCTCGGCCGACCGTTATTTTCAGGAGGAAGTCTCTGACAGCCTCAAGCTGGTGCCCGAAGGGGTCGAAGGCCGGGTGCCCTATAAGGGGCCGGTCTCAAATGTCATCCACCAGCTTATCGGGGGCTTAAGGGCGGCCATGGGCTATACCGGCAATGGGTCGATTTCCGATATGCGGAAGAACTGTACATTCCGGAAAATCACCGGAGCAGGCCTGACCGAAAGCCATGTCCATGACGTGTCGATTACCCGCGAATCCCCTAATTACCGGCCAAAGAATTAACGCCCTGGCGTTTTTTACGCCGACATATTCTTAAATTTTTTAGCGATAGGAAAAACGATGACGCCCGGCGCCCGTATCAAGGCTGTTATTGATCTGCTTGATTGCATGGAGAACGATGGCGCACCAGTTGATCGTTTGATCTCAACCTATTTCCGTTCCCGTCGCTATGCCGGTTCCAAGGATCGTAAAATGATCACTGGCCAGGTTTACGACATCCTGCGCGCCCGTGCGGCGCTTGATTGGTGGATTGTTCAGACCAAGGGTGAAGAGTCGGTGGGCGAGGGGCCGGTGACATCCAGAGAAAGGGTGCTTGCAGCACTCTTGATCATCAATGACGAGACAGTGGAAGCGGTGACGGACCTCTTTAAGGTCGGGGGTACCTATGGGCCGGTGCCGCTGGATGAGGGCGAAAGCACCTTGGTCGAGGCGCTGTCCGGCAAATCCCTTTTAGACCCTGCCCAGACTCCGGATGTGCGGGCCAATTACCCGGCCTGGCTTACCCCGTCTCTGTCCCGGGTTTTCGGTGAACAGCTTGAGGCCGAGATGTCGGCGCTCAATACCCGCGCGACTCTTGATCTGCGGGTGAATATGCTCAAGCCCAGCGCCGATCATGTGAAAGATGTGCTCGCCGCCCAGGGGGTGGAAACGTTGCCGACCACGATCTCTCCCTGGGGGCTGAGAAGCCTTGGCCATCAGCGGATTGACCATCTCAAGGCGATGCAGGACGGTTTGGTCGAGGTTCAGGATGAAGGCTCGCAAATCATCGCCCTGCTTGTCGGGGCTAAGTCGGGGATGCGGGTTGTCGATTACTGTGCCGGTGGCGGCGGAAAGACCCTCGCTCTTGCCGCGGCAATGGAGAACAAGGGATATATCTTCGCACTTGATACATCGGAGAAACGTCTTTCTGGTCTTCCGCCCCGCCTCAAGCGGGCCAGGGCCCATAACGTCGAATTACAGGTTCTGTCGGAAAAGGATAATTTGTGGGAACAGGCTCATGAAGGAGAATTTGACCGGGTTCTGGTTGATGCACCCTGTTCGGGGCTCGGGGCCTGGCGGCGTAATCCCGGTGCCCGCTGGCGGCTGACGATGCAAGACATTGAGCAGCACGCTATCCGCCAGGGCGAAATCCTTGAGCGTGTCGCCGGACTGGTTCGGCCAGGTGGACGTCTTGTCTATGCAACCTGCTCTCTTCTGGCGGAAGAAAACGAAGATGTCATTGCCGGGTTTATCAAGGCCCATCCTGAATTTTCCCCGGTGCCGGTGCGACAAATCTGGGCCGAGACTTTAGGGGCGATTAAGGGGGCCGGGCCTTGTCCGGGGGATGGCGAGTTCCTTCTTCTTACACCGGCGCAAAACGGCACTGATGGCTTCTTTACGGCAATTCTTGAACGTCGGGGGTAAAACCGTCCGGCTCCCCTGCTTAAGGGTGGAGACGGATGGCGAGATGGTTTATGGTCGCGCTTCCTTTTACTCGGTTTGACGGCAACAGATGAGCCAACGTGTCCTTATATTAGATTTCGGTTCTCAGGTGACCCAGCTCATCGCCCGGCGTGTGCGGGAATGTGGCGTTTATTGCGAGATAAGTCCCTTTAATATCAGTGATCAGGC
>JABJES010000266.1 GCA_018663165.1 Rhodospirillaceae bacterium | reverse complement strand
GAGGAAGAGCCGGAAATATCGATTCTGGTGCTCGGCGCGGCGACCGGCGGCAAGGGGCCGGGGCCGCTTATTGCGGCGTTGACGGGCAAGCTCAGAGGGGCGTTGAAAATCCCCGTAACCATCGTGCCGGGAAACTTGTCCGACGAAGAGATCAGGGGCATTACCTGAGCTGCCGCATCTCTTGCCTGTTTAAGTGCCGGTTTGCAGGGGGGGGCGAAAAAAGAGTTCAGGCTTGATCTTTGCCCCATGCACGCCCATGTAAGGGCGGCGAGATTGAGTCTCAGCCCATCGGGCTGGCACAGGTTTTCATCTTAAAAGCAGGTATCCGACATGTTTATCCAAACTGAAGAGACCCCAAACCCCGCGACGTTGAAATTTGTTCCCGGTGAGCCGGTGATGACAACGGGAACTGCGGACTTTACCGACGCAGAGGCGGCAAAAAGTTCGCCCCTGGCTGAGCGGCTGTTTGCCCTTGAGGGTGTCAGCGGGGTCTTTCTCGGAGCTGATTTCATTACCGTCACCAAGGTTGATGACAAGGAGTGGCATGTTATGAAACCGGCCATTCTCGGCGCGGTAATGGATCACTTTTCTTCCGGCGCGGCGGTGATTACGCAGAGCGAAAATCAGCCCGGTGCGCAAGTGCAAGGCGATGGTGAGGATGATGAGATTGTCACCCAGATCAAGGAACTGATCGAAACCAGGGTGCGTCCGGCGGTGGCCCAGGATGGCGGCGATATTATTTTCCATGGCTTTGAGGACGGGGTCGTCTATTTGCAGATGCAAGGTGCCTGTTCCGGCTGTCCGAGCTCAACCGCGACCTTGAAGTCGGGGATCGAAAATATGTTGCAGCATTATATTCCGCAAGTTGTGGAAGTGCGTGCAGTTCCCTAATCTCGGCTCCAAAAAACCTCAATATTTCAAGGTCTTTATACACTTATTACGCGAGTAAAACAGGTGGGCTAGACGGGGCAGTTGCGCCCTGCTACATTCCGCCGTGGAGGGGACATTTTAGAGGCGGATAGCTGTGTGGCGGCCGATGCCGGACACAGTATGAACAGGGGTCTAAGTAATCCATATGTCCTTCAATTTTGCTCAAGCGAGAGAGGCTTGCTATGCCTTTATTTCTCCCGTTTGTTCCATCTTCTTAAAGGTGTACAGATGACCGCGCGACAGGAAAAACTCGTGCGCGGCAGCTATGATCGCCTTGCCTTGGGATTCGTCGGCCTGTGCGTCGCCGGTCTTTATTCCGCCGTTGCTTTCAGCCCGGTGAAGCCTGCAACCTATACGGTTGAGCTTGACGCGGCGTTGGAAGGCGAAACCGGGCGTTTAGCGTCGGCTGAGGTTTATTCCCTCGCTCTGCCGCCCGAAGTCGAGGCCCTTCCGGTGATGGCGCTGGCATCAATCGAGAACGTTCAGGTTCCGATCCCCCCGGCAACGGAAAGCATCGTTTCTTCTGACCCTGTGGCCGCTTCTGTGGTTGCTTCTGTGGCCGCCACCACCCCGGCGCTCAAGGCGGCGCCCTCCGCACCCAAGCCGGGCTTGAAACCTCATCATGTCGCCCGTCGCACCTTGGCTCAGCGTGTCGTTACTGGTGCGCCTGTCCACTTCACCCATGCCGCGGCCGGGCTTTCCGTGCGCAGTGCAAGTAAACTCGAAAAACTTTTTGCGACCATCGGCTATCGTCTTGATCGGGTGCGCTCCGGCGAGGGCCTGGTGCCGCGAATCTTCCTCGCCAGCCTGCCTCGTGACCTCAAAGCCGTGAATTCGATCTCCCGGCGCAAGGCGGTTTTTTTAAAAACCATGCTGCCTCTGATTCTGATCGCCAATGAAAATATCCTCGGCGACCGTCGCCGGCTCTTCAAGCTCAAGGCGGCGATGGAACTCGGTGCGACCCAGTCTCTTGCCGACCGTTTGTGGCTCGAAAAACTGGCTAAAAGTTACGGTGTTGAGCCCTCCAATTTTGATGATCTTGTGCGCCGCGTCGATGTGGTGCCGCCGTCCTTGGCTCTGGCTCAGGCCGTAGAGGAAAGCGGATGGGGTACCTCGCGTTTTGCTCAGGATGGAAATGCTCCCTTCGGCCAGTGGACGTATGACGAATCCAAGGGGCTTGTGCCGAACGATCGGGACGAGGGAGCCTCTCATGCGGTTAAGGTTTATGGCCACCTGCGTGAAGGTGTGCAGGCCTATCTCCGTAATCTCAACACCCATCGGGCGTATGCCAAATTCCGCAAGGTGCGGGCTGGTATGCGGGCCAAGGATGGAGACCTCAAGGGCTATGATCTGGCGGGAACTCTTGACCGCTATTCACAGCGTGGCCACGATTATGTCGAAACCCTGCGGCTTATCATGTGGGCGAATGACTTGATGGCGCTCGATCAGGCGCGGCTCAACGGCGCTGAAATGGCCCGTCTCGCCATGTCCGACTAAATAACCGGGCGCTTCTTTCTTTTCAATACGATCTCTGTGCGTTCTGTGCACGATCTCTGTGCGTTCTCTGTGCGACTTGACCCGTCCTGCACCGTTATTCGCGGTGGGTTTTCGGCTGCTCTGTTCAGGGTTGGCGGCGATAGAACATATAGCCGAGCCAGCGCCAGCGCCCGTCTTGTGCCGGCATGGTACAGTTAAGCCGCGAGCGCCCAAGGGGAAGTTCGGAGACATAGCGCACCTCGACCCGCCGGTTGCCGAGATTCTCCAGGGTCGCGTCGCCGCCGTTTGAGGGGTAACAGGCGATCTGGTTGAGGCCTTCGATGCCTTCGTCAACGGTAAAGCCGACAATCGGCCAGGCCGTATTCATGGTCGTGTTCACGGGCAGCTTGTCGGTGACCGGCAGCGGCAGGGCATTAATAATGCGGCGAAAGCGGTCGATGGTGCCATAGCGCTCGTTGAGTGAAAAACGCGGCAGATTGTAGAAATCAGAGCCCCAATAGGCGACGCTGGAATGCTGGCCGAACGCACTGACATAGCCACTTTCACGGGCAATGGCTTCAACCTGGCTGCCGGCTTCGCCAAAGGGATAGGCAAAGAGCTCAGGGACAAAGCCGAGCTCTTCTTCAAAGCGCCGGTTAGAGCGCTGGATATCGGTTAGATTTTTCTCAGCCGTCGCGTCGGCCATGTGAAGGTGTGAGGCGGTGTGGGCACCAATGGTGACCCCACTTGCAACCAGCTCACGCACCTGCTCCCAGGACATGAAATCCCTGTAGCCGTTGTCGATGGCGTCGGTGGAAATGAAAACGGTAAACGGGAACCCGGCTTTCTTTAAGCGGGGCATGGCTTCCTCATAGACGCTGAGAAAGCCGTCATCGACGGTGATCGCGATTGTGCGGTCGGGCAGTTTCGTCCCGGCCTGAAGAGCGGCGATGATCTTGGGCAGCGGAAGAACGGTATAATTTCCGCTTTGCAGCTCGGCAATCTGGGCCTCGAACTGGTCGAGGCGGATATTGGTCGAGGAAAGACCGTCTTCGCCAAAACGGTGATACATCAGAATGACCGCTGAGGGCTGTTCTGTCACAGTGACCGCCGAGGGCTGCTCTGTCGCAGTGACCGCCGAGGGCTGTTCTGCCGTCTGGCCCGGCATCGATCCGAGAAAAAGCAGGCCCGCGAGCAGAATTGGGCCGAGGCCCAGATGGGGGCGCGAATAGGGGATCAGCCGATGTAAAAAGTCTCTTCTCATGGGTGCTCACTATTGGAGATAAAACAACCTGTCTTTCCTGGCGAGTTTATCCCCTTTCCTATGTGCCAAGACAAGGTTATCCATCACACCCCTTGGCCGGACCCTTGAACCGGGACCACTGGTGGGGCTATTTATCACTCAGGGAGGCTGGTGTTTTTAATTTAAACCAGCCCGGATATGCGAGAAAAGGAGACGGTTTTGACGGAATCGAAAAATGAACGCCGCGCCGACTCGGCGGCTCTCGACCTTCTGTTTGATAACGCGCGCAGTTTCGGTGCCTGGCTCGACGAGCCGGTATCGGATGACAGCCT
>JABJES010000165.1 GCA_018663165.1 Rhodospirillaceae bacterium | reverse complement strand
CGATCATCTATACGGACATCGATCGTGACGGTGTGATGGCGGGGCCGAATGTAAAAGCCACCGGCGAACTGGCGGCGGCGATCTCAACCCCGGTCATCGCGTCGGGCGGTGTCTCGTGCCTTGATGATCTGCTGGCTCTGCAAGAGATTGAGAAAGATGGGGTCATCGGCGCTATTTCCGGTCGCGCCCTGTACGACGGCCGGATTGATTTGAAAGAGGCGGTGGAGGTATTGTCCCGTGCTTAAAACCCGTCTCATTCCCTGTCTCGATGTCGATAACGGCCGGGTGGTCAAGGGCATCAACTTCGTCGATCTGGTGGATGCCGGTGATCCTGTGGAACAGGCCCGCTTTTACGATTCCCAGGGTGCCGACGAGCTGACCTTTCTCGACATCACGGCGAGCCATGAAAATCGTGACACTATTTATGACGTGGTGGCGCGCACGGCTGAGGCCTGTTTCATGCCGCTGACCGTCGGTGGCGGGGTGCGCAAGGTTGAGGACATCCGTCAATTGCTGCTCGCCGGGGCCGACAAGGTGGCGATTAATACGGCGGCTGTGTTTGAGCCTGAATTTGTTGGTAAAGCGGCGGAAAAATTCGGCAGCCAGTGCATCGTTGTGGCGGTGGACGCAAAATCTGTAAACAATCATTGGGAAATTTTCACCCATGGGGGGCGGAAATCGACCGGGTTGGATGCGGTCGAGTGGGCGCGCCGCATGGCTGATCTGGGAGCCGGTGAAATTCTTTTAACCTCAATGGACCGGGACGGCACTAAGGAGGGGTTCAATCTTGAACTGACCCGCGCCGTGGCCGATTGCGTGTCGGTGCCGGTGATCGCTTCGGGCGGTGTCGGCACCCTGGATCATCTCGTTGAAGGGGTAATAGAAGGCCATGCCAGCGCCGTGTTGGCGGCGTCTATTTTCCATTTTGGCACCTACTCAATTCCTCAGGCCAAGGCCTATATGAATGCTCATGGGGTGCCCATGCGCCTGACAAGCGTGTAACGTCAGGCGGCAAATCTGCCAGCAAGAGAGAGCCGCGCAATAGCGCGTTTTCAGAAAAGGAAAACCGGTTCATGACGTCTTCATCAAAAATTGACGCGAACGTACTCGACCGGCTCTTTGCGGTCATCGAGGGGCGTCGCGGTGGCGACCCCGCCAGTTCCTATACGGCGAAACTGCTTGATGGCGGTTTGCCGGGGATTTGCGAGAAGGTCGGCGAGGAAACCCTGGAGACCATTGCCGCAGCCATCGGTGAGAGCGACGAGCGGCTGGCGGCTGAATCAGCCGACGTTCTTTATCACCTTCTGGTTTTATGGGCACATCGGGGCATTGATCCGGCTGATGTATGGGCGGAACTGGAACGCCGCGAAGGCGTTTCCGGGATTGCCGAGAAAGAGGCGCGAAGGTCCGAAGGGCCGACAGGGAAAAAATAAATTCAAGAGTCACGCAAGAAATAGGCAGGCCCTTACAGGGATAAAAAGGAGCGAATAATGGCCTATGACAGGGATAATATTTTTGCCAGAATCCTGCGCGGGGAGATCCCCTGCGACAAGGTGTATGAAGATGAGTTCGTTTTGGCGTTCAACGATATAAATCCTCAGGCGCCGACCCATGTGTTGGTGATCCCCAAGGGGGAATATGTCTCGATGGATGATTTTAGCGAAAAGGCGTCAGCCGAAGAGATCGCGGCCTTGATGCGCGCCACCGGCCAGATCGCCCGCGATATAGGGGTGGCGCAAGCAGGCTATCGTCTGCTCGCCAATACCGGGGAAAACGGGGGCCAGGAGGTGCCACACCTTCATTTTCACCTGTTTGCCGGTCGCTCTCTGGGGCCAATGCTGGCGCAATAGGGGCGCCCACAGCCTGAAATCGTTCCGGGGGGCATAAATGTCCAAAAAATCCCGGTTTTGGCTGGTAGGACCGATGTCTTACCGGCTGATCGGGGCGGATTTTGATCCGGGGTCGCACCCAATTCGTTGCGGATTTTAATCGAAAGGGCGCAAATATCCTGATTTCAGGGCAGAAAAACTGCGTTTGCAGATAATTTGGCCGTCTGAGGTGCTACGGTGAAAAAAAGGCCCGGATGATGACCAAATCGACCCGGCCAGGACTCATCCATGCTTTGGTATGGCTAAGTATTTATTAATTATATCAACGGGTTATCTAGGGTTTATCATGAGGGTGCGGGGATCAGCGCGAGGAGCCTACAGGCCGCCGTACTGGCCGGGAAAAAGCCGCCGGTAGGACAGGGATTCGGCAATATGGGGCCGTCTGACCCCGTCTTCACCTTCCAGATCGGCCAAAGTGCGGGCAACCCGTAATACCCGATGATAACCCCGCGCAGATAGTTGCATTTTGTCAACGGCCTGGGTCAGGAGTCCTACTCCTTCGGCGTCGGGTTTGGCGATTTTTTCCAACAGCTTGCCGTCGGCCTCGGCGTTGCATCGGGGTGTGGCGGGGTCGGAACCTGGCCCCTTGCTTTCCCCGAAAATGGCGGAAAAGCGCATGTTTTGGCGTTTTCTTGCGGTTAATACCCGGGCTGCCACTTCTTTTGTGCCTTCAGCCGGCGGTGGCAGGCTCAGATCACTGGCGGGGACGGCGGGGACCTCGATATGAAGATCGATGCGGTCAAACAACGGACCGGAAATCTTCGATTGGTATTCACTGGCGCATTTGGGCACCCGGGCGCAGGCGCGGGTCGCGTCATCGAGATAGCCGCAGCGGCAGGGGTTCATGGCGGCGATGAGCTGGAATCGCGCCGGATAGGTGATATGGGCATTGGCCCGGGCGATGAGGGTCGATCCGGTT
>JABJES010000262.1 GCA_018663165.1 Rhodospirillaceae bacterium | reverse complement strand
GGGCGAGCCGGATACTTGGCGATTTTTTTTCCGTCCGCCAGAGCCAGCTTTCCCAGCATCTACTCTATCGTGGCCCCTCGCCGCTTGATCCGAAGGTTTGGCTCAAAGCGGTGCCGGAGTTTGCCGGCATTCTCTATGGGTTGGCGAGAATATCCTTCGAATGGCTGGCCTCCGGGCTATCTTCCGGTCAGGGAGGGATCGTCTTCTTTTTCGTCATTTTCGGCCTCGGCCTGACGGCCTATGTCGGTTTCTTTTTGCGCAAATGGCTCATTCTTCGTTTTGGCCGTACAATACGAGAGGATACGCCGTCATACGCCCACCGTCTTTTTGCCGCCATCGTCGAAGGAGTCGCCCGCGGGCTCATTCCCTCTCTCGTCATCGGGATGATTTTTTTCACCCTTGCCGGATTGGGATTCCTTTCAGCAGGCAGGGAAGAGATCGCCGCCGGTCTTTGTATCGCGCTGGTTTTTCTTATTCTGGTCGACAGCCTCTCATTTGCCGCCCTTGCGCCGGATGCCTCAAACTGGGCGATCGCACCCCTGTCGCCGCAAAATGCCCGGGCGATTAACGGTGGGATCACCTTTCTGGCGGTGATTCTCGCGTTCTATATCTTTATCGGCATCTCACTTAATCCCTCTTCCTTTAGCCCAGAGCTGACAAGCGCGCTGGGGTTCGTTACCAACAGCCTGATCGCGGCAGGCATTCTTTTCCTCCTGCGCCGGAATTTGTGGCGCTCGGTCGCCGCCGATCTGGAAGAGGCATCTCCCTTGCTGCCGCTCGGAGAGACAACGTCTCTAGCACCTCAGGATATTCTCAAGGTTCCCGACTATACCTGGCCGTTCCTCTTGATCATCGTCAAGTTGGCTGCCCTGACGATCCCTGTCTGGGCTATTTTCGGCTACAGCAATTTTTCCCTGTATATCGCCAGCAATCTGGTGTGGAGCGGGGTGCTGATCGGCGGTTTGTGGCTCGCCCGTCAGCTGGCCAGGGAAACGCTTAACTTTCTTCTTCTCGGCGACCGCGATCTACCGAAAAGAATGCGCCGGGTCCTGACATTGAGCGAGAAAAGTAGCAAGCATCTTGAATTCTGGGTGATGTTTACCCTCAATTTGGGGCTGATTATCATCGGTCTGATCCTGTTCTTCCCCATATGGGATATCAGCGGCCTGGATATTTCGGACTGGTTGCAAAGCTCTGTTATCGGTCTCAGTCTCGATCGCATCACCGTATCGATGGGCAATTTTTTCTTTGCCGGGCTTATTTTCCTGGCGATTTATTTTGCGACCCGCTGGCTGCAACGGGGATTGGAAGAAAGAATCTTGCCGCAGACCCGGATCGACATTGGGTTGCGCCATTCGTTGAAGGCTGCGGTTGGCTATATCGGCCTTGTCGTCGCCGCTCTTGCCGCCTTGACCTCGCTCGGGCTTTCCCTGACCAATCTGGCAATCGTCGCCGGTGCGCTTTCTGTCGGCATCGGTTTTGGCTTACAGAATATCGTCAACAATTTCGTTTCCGGGTTGATTCTTCTGGTTGAACGGCCGGTCAAGGTTGGCGACTGGGTGGTTGTCGGCAACCACGAGGGGATTATCCATCGGCTCAACGTGCGGGCGACTGAGATCATGACATTCCAGCACGCCTCGGTAATCGTTCCCAATTCCCAGATTCTGTCCAGTGCGGTGCTTAACTGGACCCACAAGGATACCCGCGGCCGGATCGAGATTAAGGTCGGGGTGGCCTATGGGTCGGATGTGGAAAAGGTGAAAGAGGTTTTGCTTGAAATTGCTGCCAATCACTCCGATATACAACGGATTCCCGAACCGGTCGTTTTGTTTAAGGATTTTGGCGACAGTGCACTTTTGTTCGAGTTACGGTTTTTTGTCCCCAAAATAGAACGCCGTCTGACCATCTCCAGTGATATCCGGTTTTCCATTGATGCCGCCTTCCGTGCGGCGAAAATTGAAATTCCATTCCCGCAAACCGATATCCACATTCGTAGCGCAGAGGGGATGGCGGGTTTGCGCGGCACTGATAAATAGAAGCC
>JABJES010000255.1 GCA_018663165.1 Rhodospirillaceae bacterium | reverse complement strand
GCGCTTAGACCCGCGCCCGACCGCAACGTTTTTTATAACCAGAATTTAACGCGAAAGGATTTCATATGTCGCGTGTGGCATTAGTAACGGGTGGAACGCGGGGCATCGGCGCCGCTGTTTCCAAGGCCCTCAAAGAAGCTGGCTACAAAGTAGCCGCCAATTACGCTGGTAACGACGACGCTGCCAACGCCTTCAAGAGTGAGACCGGCATCAGCGTCTATAAATGGGATGTCAGCGATTTCGACGCCTGTCAAAAAGGCATCGAGCAGGTTACGGCTGATCTCGGCCCGATTGAGGTTCTCATCAACAACGCCGGGATTACCCGCGATGCGACCCTCCACAAGATGACGGCGGAAAAGTGGCAACAAGTCATTTCCACCGATCTCGATTCGATTTTCAACATGAGCCGCGGCGTCATTGAATCGATGCGTGAAAAGGGCTTTGGCCGGATCGTCAACGTCTCGTCCATTAATGGTCAGAAGGGCCAGTTCGGACAAAGCAATTATGCCGCCGCAAAGGCCGGCATGATCGGCTTTACCAAATCTGTCGCTCTGGAGAACGCCTCAAAGGGCGTCACCGCCAATGTGGTGGCCCCGGGTTATATCGGCACCGAAATGGTTCGCGCCGTGCCGGAAGAGATTCTGGCCAAGATCGTCGGCCAGATTCCCGTCGGTCGTCTCGGCGAGACCGAAGAGATTGCCAAGGCGGTTCTTTTCCTCGCCTCCGACGATGGTGGTTTCATGACCGGTTCGACCCTGTCGATCAACGGTGGTCAGTATATGGCCTAAGCTGGTCTCTTAAACCAGTTCGTTAGACCTAAAGATCAAAGCCGCCCCTGAGTTGTTTCGCCGGGGGCGGCTTTTTTTCTTAGACGCCAGTACTCGCGGGTCAGTCCTCAGGCGGTGCCCACTCGGACGGTGCCATCTCAAAACCATCAAAGCTGAAGGCTGGCGCGACCGAACAGCCGACCAATGTCCATTCCCCCAGACTTACAGCACTTTGCCAGGCCTTTGCGGGAACAATTGCCTGGGGGTGCTGGGCTTTAAGGATATCGGCACCAAGACAGTAATTCTGCACCTTGCCGCCGGGCTCATAAACACCCAGGCCAATCGGTGCCCCTGCGTAATAATGCCAAATCTCCACCGCATCGACCCAATGCCAGTGGGAGCGCTCGCCGGCGCAAAGAAGGTAATAGATCAGCGACAAGGCCCCCCTTGAGCCGTCAGCGGGTTCATCGCGCCAGGTTTCCCGATAATGGCCGCCTTCCGGGTGAGGGATGAGGCCCAGAGTCTTGATAATATTTACCGGGTCCATTTACGAAAAAACGCCTTGAAGATAAGCCATCGCCTCGTTGAGCTGGCTCATACGGTGATGATTGCCAAAATCACTGTCAGGATGATGGATCGTTGCCAACAGGCGGAAACGGGCTTTGAGTGAACCTGAGGAAGGGCGCGCAGCGGGCGGAAAACCAAGCACATGCAAAGCGTCTTCCCGTGAGCGTATGCCGTCACCAAGGGGCTCGAAAGCGAGCACCGAAACCAAGGCCCTCAAGCGCTCGTTCTCTTCCTCCAATTCGTCGGATGCACTGTCTCTGCCCTCCTCTGCCGGTGCCGCCTTTTCAGTCTGGCCGAGGTAAAGAGATAAAGCCTCCTTGTCGAGAGCCAGGGCAATCCCTAGGGCGCGGCGGATATCGCCAATTTCAGCACCAAAGGGCAGACGCACCTGAAGGCGCGGTTTGCGCCGCCAGGGCCGCCCCTGGGAAGGGCCGGATTTGAGAATAATCACATCACGGTCGTCCTTAGCGGGCTCACCGGGATCGCTGAACCCGGCGATCTCTTGGGCTGAGACAAGCAACAGGACGGAGCGAGCCAGATCCGCCACATTGACCCGCCGCCGCGCCGCAAGTGCGGTGACCTCGTCGCGAAAGCGCGAGGCACATGTTACGGTGTAGGAATGTTTAGCTGCGTAATTATCCATTTTAGAGCCCATTCCGGGGCTCTTTTCGAGCCCGGCCAACATTTGTAGTAAGTGTTGGCCACTCTATCCCATCGACGAACCGCTTGTGAATCCCCCTTTTGATCGTCTCCGCCGCAAAAAAGGAGTGGAACTAGAAAAACCGGCGATCAGGCCGGGTTTTGCGGCATTGTTTCACGCCACGAAGGTCGTTTGGCAAAGGTTTTGTGCCAAGCTGCCAGATTATCCCGTCCGCTCCGCCAATCAAGATCGGCAAAACGGAAATCCAGATAACCAAGCCCACAGGCGACCGAGATATCGCCGATCGTCGGGGCCGCCCCCCCGTCCTCCTCCCTGCTGTCCTCCTTACCGGTCTCGGCGTCGAGCACGTCGAGGGCTTTTAAAACCTGGCCTTCCCGGCGTGCCATCATCTGGGGCGAGCGTTGGGCCTCATCGCGGCGCAATTCCAGCATGTTGAAAACGGCGGCATCCATGATCCCGTCGCCCAGGGCCTGTTTGCGTAAAGCCGCCCAGCGCGCCGGGCCCGGCGGCGGGAAAAGCGTCAAATCCCCGCCCATTTCGGCCAGATATTCACAAATAACCGGCGAGTCAAAAAGCGTCCCTCCCTCATCGGTCACCAGAGCCGGTACTTTTCCCAGTGGGTTGGCGGCGAGAAAGTCGGCAAGTGGCGCCGCCAGATCGACTTCGATCAGGTCAATCACTTCCGTAATCCCGGCTTCAAGGGCGACGATCCGCACCTTGCGGGCATAAGGCGAGGCCGGGGTCAGATAGAGTTTCATCACGGGTCCATCCTTCTAGAATATGTCCTTGCGGTGGCGTGTTTCGGCAAAGACGCTAACCGGATCACTTTGCACCATCCCCAACGCCTGGCAAAAATCGGAATCATCGGCGCGCAGAAAGGGATTGGTCGCGCACTCTTCGGCCAGGGTCGAGGGCACGGTCGGCTTTCCCTTCAGGCGTAATTGGTCAACCATATGAGCGCGGGCGCGCAAGGCCGCATTATCGGGATCGACGGTGAGGGCAAAGCGCGCATTGGCTTGGGTGTATTCATGGGCGCAATAAACCCGTGTGTCGCCGGGCAGCGACCGCAGGGCGGAGAGCGACGCCCACATTTGCGCCGGACTGCCCTCAAACAGACGCCCACAGCCAAGGGCGAAAAGCGTGTCACCGCAAAACAAGGCGCGCGCCTCCTTGAACCAATAGGCGATATGGCCGCTGGTATGGCCCGGCACTTCGAGAACCCTCGCCTGGCTGTGGCCGAGTTGGAAAACATCCCCCTCCCCGACATCAATATCAATGCCGGGGATGCGCGCTGCGTCCCGGCCTGCGCCGACAATCTTGCAGCCGGTTTTCGCCTTCAGCGCCAGATTGCCGCCGGTATGGTCGCCGTGATGGTGGGTGTTAAGGACATAGGCCAGCTTCATCCCCCGAGCGTCGAGCAGATCAAGCACCGGCTCTGCAACCGCCGGGTCAACCACCGCGCATTCGCCGCTTTCCTTGTCCTCGATGAGATAAACATAATTGTCGGAAAGCACCGGGATTTGATGTATCTCGAGTATCGACATCGGCAAACGACTGCCTCCTGAAGTTCCTTGTTTCCCGTGAAACAGGCTATCATGCTGAGAGGTCAGCGGTCACGAGGGTAAGACAGTTTATGTGGACAGACGTCATTGATCTGCGCGATTTCTACCGGTCCCCCCTTGGCGAGGTAGCGCGGCGCATGGTCTCTCGCCAGATCCGCGCCCTTTGGCCACAGGTAAGCGGCCTCTCGCTCCTCGGGATCGGCTATGCAACGCCCTATCTTCAGGATTTCGACTCGCCAGCACACCCCCCCATGGCTCTGATGCCGGCAGCTCAGGGGGTTCTTCACTGGCCCGATGACAAGCCCGGCCTGGTCGCCCTTTCGAACGAAGCCCTGTTGCCTTTCCCCGACAATTCCATCGACCGGATTCTTCTCGTCCATGCGCTCGAATCGAGCGAACAGCTTCGCCCCATGTTACGCGAGGTCTGGCGCATTCTTTCTGAAAACGGACGCCTTCTTGTCATCGTCCCCAACCGGCGGGGAATCTGGGCGCGGGTCGAAACCACGCCTTTTGGCCATGGCCATCCGTTCACTCCTGGACAGATTTCACGCTTGATGCGAGATACGATGTTTACGCCACTACGAGGCAAACGCGCCCTTTTCATGCCGCCCCTGTCCTCTGGACTGGCCCTGGCCTCAGCCCCGGCCTGGGAAAAGATCGGCAACCGTTTTCTTAAAGGATTGGCTGGGGTTCTCCTGCTTGAAGCATCAAAGCAGATCTACGCAGCGGCACCGCTGGCCGATGCCCGGCAACCGGTCCTCAGCCCCTTCCGCGAAGATGTTAGTCGCTAGAATCGCGCCGCCGGACGAGAAAAATTCCCTCTCTGGAAAACAGGTTGGCGAACAAGCCGCCGGGGGAAAAGTCGATATCACGCCCGCCACTGTTCAGCACCACGCCGCGCTCGATGACCACACCAACCTCGTCGCACAGAGAGATAAAATCCTTCAATGAGCAAAGATGGATGTTCGGTGTTTCATACCATTCATAGCTCAAGACATCGGTCATCGGCATGCGGCCCGTCATCAGGAGTTCGAGGCGTACCTTCCAAAATCCAAAATTGGGAAAAGAAACGATCGCCCGACGCCCGATCCGCACCATTTCCTGCAGCACCTCTTTCGGGTTCCGGGTCGCCTGCAGGGTCTGGCCGAGAATGACATAATCGAAGGCGTCAGAAGGATAAGCCTTAAGATCGGTGTCCGCATCGCCCTGAATAACGGACAACCCATGACGAACGCAGGCGTTCACCCCGGACTGACTCAATTCCACCCCCCGACCGTCGACCTGTTTGACATGGCCGAGATAAGCCAGCAACGCCCCGTCGCCACAGCCAACATCGAGAACCCGGCTGCCCGGCTCGACCATATCGGCAACGATCCGCAGATCGGAGCGCAAGGCCGCCTGACCTTCGTGATCGGGCCCGCCTACGACCATGTTAGCCCGCGATGTTCGGCCGCACCGTTGAGAAAGCCTTCCAGGGTGGCGTGGAATTCCGGCTCGTCGAGCAGAAAGGCGTCATGGCCCTTATCGGATAAGACTTCAACGAAACTGACATTGGCGGCAACCGCATTGAGCGCATGAACGACAGTCCGGCTTTCCGACGTTGGAAATAGCCAGTCGCTGGTAAAGGAGATCAGGCAAAAGCGCACCGGGGTATTAACAAAAGCCTGTGGGAGCATCCCCTCGTTAACCTCGGCAAGATCGAAATAATCCATCGCCCTGGTAATATAGAGATAGGAATTGGCGTCAAAACGCTCGACGAAACTGATCCCCTGATGGCGGAGATAGCTCTCGACCTGAAAATCAGCCTCAAACCCATAGGTCACGTCCTTGCGGTCCTGAAGTTCGCGACCAAATTTCTGTTGCAGGGCCTTTTCCGACAGATAGGTGATATGCGCCACCATCCGGGCGACGGCGAGACCACGCAGAGGCTGGTCATCGCTTTCGTGATAGGCACCACCCTTCCAGTCGCGATCCGCCATGATGGCTTGGCGTCCGATTTCGTGAAAGGCGATGTTCTGGGCCGAATGCCGGGCCGAAGAAGCGATTGGCACAGCGGCAAAAATCCGTTCCGGATAGCTGGTCGCCCATTGCAGAACCTGCATACCGCCCATGGAACCGCCAATAACACAGAACAACTGGTCGATCCCGAGATGGTCAATCAACAGCTTTTGCGCCGCCACCATATCGCGAATGGTAATGACCGGGAAATCAAGGCCGTAAGGCTTGCCGGTTTCAGGGTTTTTCTCGGCCGGACCAGCGGTTCCCATGCAACCGCCCAGCACATTGGAGCAGATGATAAAATAACGGTTCGTATCAAGCGGACGCCCCGGACCGACCATAATCTCCCACCAGCCGGGCTTTCCGGTCACCGGATGGGGGCCGAGCACGAACTGGTCGCCGGTAAGGGCGTGACAGACCAGGATAGCATTGGTTTTTTCCGCATTCAGCGTGCCATAGGTCTGATAGGCCAGGGGAAAAGGGCCAAGCTCGGTCCCGCAGTCGAGGCGCAAGGGGGCGTTCGCGCCGAGCTCAATGCAATGGCCGGAATGATCGGCAGCCTTGGCAGCCGGGGCGGGGCGGGAGGTATCCTTGGCAGAAGGCGCGGTCATCGTGATTAAGGCCGAAAGGCTCCCCAAAGACGGGCAAATAAATAAAAAAGGGCCTCAAAAAGGCCACACATCTAGTAAAGTATGGGCTGTTAGTGTCAACGTTTTCTTTGATTTTAGCAACACCAGAGACTACTACTATCCTTCCTTGACCCGGGCCCCTCCGCATCATGTCCTCATCCAGAAAATCCCTTGATTCCCTCCGCCGCGACATCGACAAGATCGATGATGGCATTCACGACCTGATCATGCGCCGCGCCGCTCTGGTCGAGGAGATACGTGCGCTTAAGGGTGGCGACGGCAATGCCTATCTGCGACCGGCCCGGGAGGCGCAAGTTTTGCGCCGCCTGATCGCCCGCCACGAAGGGATTTTTCCAAAGAACGTCCTGATGCGCATCTGGCGTGAGCTGATGTCTGCTCTGGTCCGCCTTCAGGGACCGTTTTCCGTTGCCGTCTTTGCCCCCGAAGGGGCGCCAGCCTACCGCAGTCTGGCACGGGAACATTTTGGTTCTTTCACACCAATGATTGCGGTTCCCTCGGTTGAAGAAGCCTTGCGTCTGGTGGCCGACGGCTCGGCAACCGTCGGGGTGGTGCCCTGGCCGCCGGGTGAGAGGGCTGGCCCCTGGTGGCCGATGATGACAAGCATTGGGCCGAACGCGCCGCGGGTAATCGCCCGCCTGCCCTTTACCGGCACGGGGCCGAAACCGGAAAGCGGCTGGAACGATGCCACCCAGGCCATTGCCGTCGCCGCCATCGAACAGGAAGAATCCGCCGGTGACCACTCAATCATCTTCATCGAAACCGATGTCGAGATCAGCCGCACCGGCTTGAAGACCGTCCTTGAGGCTGTCGGCATCGGATCTGATTTCATCGCCTTTACGCCCGGCGGCGGAACACCCTCATCATGGCAATATCTGGTCGAGACAACAGGGTTCGTCTCACCGCAAGACGAGCGCATCACACAGCTTTCCGAAATCGGCAACCTGCCGATTACCCGCGTCCTTCATGTCGGCGGCTATGCCGATCCGTTGACACTGGAAGACCTCGCATCTTCAGAAGAAAAGGCCCTGACATGAGCACCCCGCCGCCACGGCCCGGAATCCTCGACATTGCGCCCTATATCGGTGGCTTATCGGAATTGCCGGACATCGACAAAGTGATCAAACTGTCATCGAATGAATCAGCGCTGGGCCCCAGCCCGGCAGCAAAAGAAGCCTATCTCGACGTCGCCGATCACCTGCATCGCTATCCCGACAGCTCTGCCTCAGAGCTACGCAATGCCATTGCCAGAGAATACGGGATCGAATCCGAAAAAATCATTTGCGGTAACGGCTCGGACGAATTGATCTCGCTGCTGGTTTCCGCCTATGCCGGCCCCGGCGATGAGGTGCTCTACAGCCGCCACGGCTTTCTTGTTTACCCGATCGCCGCCTACGCCGCCGGAGCAACACCGGTAGAGGCGCCTGAAAAGAATCTCAAAACCGATATCGACGCTATTCTCAATGCTGTGAGCGAGAAAACCCGTGTCGTGCTGATCGCCAACCCCAACAATCCCACCGGCAGCTATCTCGACAACGATGAAATGGAACGGCTCGCCAATGGCCTGCCCGAACGCACCCTGCTTGTCATCGACGCCGCCTACGCCGAATACGTAACCGCCGGTGATTACACGGCTGGCGACGGTTTGGCGGCGACCCGCAACAACGTGGTGATGACCCGGACGTTCTCGAAAATCCATGGCCTCTCCGCCTTGCGCCTGGGCTGGGCCTATGGACCAGCAGGGGTCATAGATGTCCTCAACCGGACACGCGGCCCCTTTAACGTCAGCGCCGCCGCCCAGGCGGCGGGGATCGCGGCAATAAGCGATTCCGCCTTTACCGCCAGAGCGCGGGCCGATAATGAAACCTGGCGCCAATGGACCGCCGACCAGTTAAACGGCCTCGGCCTCACCGTCCACCCCAGCGTTGCCAACTTTCTCCTCGTCGGATTCCCTCTTGAACCAGCGCGTTGCGCGGCGGCAGCCGATGCCTTTCTTAAACAAAACGGTATCATCGTGCGGCGGGTGGACAATTACGGCCTTGCCGACTGCCTGCGTATTTCGATTGGCACCGAAGAAGAGATGCAAGCTCTGGTCAAAGCCTTGACCCGCTTTATGTCTGCGGCCTAAGTACTCTTATGAAATTTTTCACTTAACCGCCAAGGAATAGTGCTCTCATGTTTGATCGTGTCGCCATTATCGGAACCGGCCTTATCGGCGCCTCCCTCGCCCTCGCCCTCAAGCGCCATGGCCTGGCCAACCATGTGGTCGGTTGCGCGCGGACTCAAGAGACCATCGACAAGGCGTTGGCGCTCGGCATTCTCGACAGCGGCACCACCGATATCGCGGCGGCGGTAAACAATGCGGATTTTATTATGCTCGCCGCCCCGGTGGGGGCCTTTCGCGATCTGGCCAAGGCCATGGCCCCTCACCTTAAACCAGGTGCTATCGTTTCAGATGCCGGCTCGGTCAAGCAGGCGGTGATCGATACCGTCGCCCCGGAACTTCCCGCAGGCGTTCACTTCATCCCCGCCCATCCCATTGCCGGCACCGAACATTCCGGACCTGAGGCCGGCTTTGCCGAACTCTTCGAGGGCCGCTGGTGCATCCTTACGCCGCCACCGGAAAGTGATCCGACGGCAATCGAAAAAGTCACCCAAATGTGGCGCGGCATCGGCATGCAAACCGAAATTATGGATGCCGAGCATCACGACAAGGTGCTGGCCATTACCTCGCATTTGCCCCATCTCATCGCCTATACCATCGTCGGCACGGCGACCGATCTCGAAGCCCACACCAAATCGGAAGTCTTTAAGTTTGCCGCCGGGGGATTCCGTGATTTTACCCGCATCGCCGCTTCCGACCCGGTTATGTGGCGAGATGTTTTCCTTAATAATCGTGAGGCCGTTCTCGACATGCTGGGCCGCTTCACCGAAGATTTGAGCGCCCTGCAAAAAGCGATCCGCAACGGCGACGGCAAAACTCTGGAAGACCACTTTGCCCGCACACGGGAAATCCGTCGCGGCGTTATCGACGCCAAGCAGGCTTAAGCCTGAATAATAAGACAGAGACGGCAATGCAGACGGCTGGGTTTTTCCGCCCGCGCTATTGTCGTCACTTCCAGGTGATCGGCGGCAGATCCAGAAGGTGGATCGGCCCGATATTCAATTTACGCTCCTGAACCGTCAACGGCGCTGAAAGCGTCTTGCGCCCGTCCGTTCCGCGCTTGGCGAGCAGACCGAGAATGACCTTGGCGGTGGTCGCCTGGGAAGCCTTGATGATGCCCTTTTCCGCCAGCGCCTCAAGGGCCGGTTTGAACCCCCGGATCGATGTGGTGAGTGCCCCCATGGGCTGCATCTCACCATCAAGGGCCAGGGTTCCCTTGCCTTCAACATCCAGATCACCCCAACGCAGGTTAAGGCGCAACACTTCCAGGGTGCCGCCCTCGTCGCGCCAGTCCTGGACCGCCGCCGCCGCCGGAGCAGGCCCAAGAGCACCCATCAGAGCGGCTTCCCCCTGGATCAGATCGAAACGAGAGCCCAGTGGCAAATCTTCATCTTCCGGCAGCACCAGGCCTTCCAGGGAAAACGCCACATCAAGGGTCGAGTTAAGGTGCGCTGGCTCGCCGGGGGAATAAGTGCGAATACTGATACGGGCGCTTTCCGCCTCCAGCAGATTGTCCCCGGCCGGGCCTATATCCTCGGCAAGAATTTCAAGACTGCCGATATCGACATAAGCCGCCCAGGGTTGAAAGCCGTCTTTCAAGCCGATATAGCCCTCGGCTTTCGATGAAATGGCGAACAGGCTGCGCGCCCCCGCCTTCTCTTTTCCATCCGGCCTGAAAATACCGACAGGATAGGTCACCTGATAGGTGCCGGGCAGGCGGAACTTGATCTCGCTGAAACTCCAAGGGCGGATGTCAAAGCCGATCCAGCTTCCACTCCATCCCCAATAGCCCCCGTCCGCGTCTTCCCCCGTCTCCACCCTGAGACCATCAACCATCACATTGAGCCAGAAAGGAAAACCACTCACCCGCACATCCTGGTATTCAACCACCGTGTCGTGGCCACGGACGTCATCAGCCCAGCCCGCGATGCCGCCCCTTATCTGCTCGGCGCTCACATACCAATAGGCGCTATAGCCTGCTGACAGGACAGCCGCCGCAATAACGAGACCAAAAACAAGAGAGGTGAGACGCTTCATGAAATTAACAATATGGGGAATGAGCGGAGAAATGACCGGGATTGCCAAAAATATGTGGTGACAATCGGACGAAACGAATGAAACGGCAAGTTTTTCGTTTCATACCCTGGATTTATTTCAACTCAACTTATCTATACCCCACAGGCGGCAACAGGCGGCAACAGGCGGCAACAGGCGGCAACAAGCAGCAAAGGCCCGCAAGCCAAGACCTAGCCACATTTCGAATAGGTACAGCTGGTGCAAACGTCACAACCCTCCTGACGGATCAGGCCAGCTTCGCCACATTTGGGACATTGGCGAAGGCCCATTTCAGGCAGTCCGACGACCTTCTGATGGGCGGTCTCGTCAAAATCGCCGCCAACTGAACCGGCGTGCTCCTTCCGGTTTTCTCCGATCTCGTCGTCGGTGGCAAGGAAACCGATCTGCTTCATGTGATATTCGATCACATCGCCAATGGCGGCAAGAAGCGAGGGAACGTATTTGCGCCCCATCCACTGGCCACCGCGCGGATCGAAAACGGCTTTCAGTTCCTCGACGACGAAGGAGACATCCCCACCCCGACGGAAAACGGCACTGATCATCCGCGTCAAGCCCACGGTCCAGGCATAATTGTCGACGTTCTTCGAATTCATAAAAATCTCGAAAGGCCGTCGCCGGCCATCCTTGATAATATCGTTGAGGGTAATATAGATGGCGTGTTCGCTATCCGGCCATTTCAGCTTGTAGGTACTGCCGGGGAGTTCCTCCGGGCGCTCAAGAGGCTGGGTGATATAGACCACGCCACCGGCTTCAAATTCATCCCTGGCGCGGGGCTCTGCGGCCTCAAAGGGCAATTCGGGCTGGTTTGCCGCCGTCTCGTCTTTTTTAACTTCGAGCACGGCGCCGGTCACGTCGTTGGGCCGATAGGTGGTGCAGCCCTTACAGCCGAGATCGTAGCTGTGCATATAGATGTCGCGAAAGGCCTCAAAGGAAATATCTTCGGGACAATTGATGGTTTTTGAGATCGAGCTATCGACGTATTTCTGAACTGCCGCCTGCATGGTCAGATGATCGGCCGGCGCCAAGGCCTGGGCGTCGGTGAAATAATCAGGCAGCGGCACCGTCTCGCCATGGAGAAGGCGGAACAGACGGAAGGCATAACCCGAGACGTCCTCGGTCTTGCGAACACCGTCCGGCATCAGGACATTACGGGTATAGGTCTGACAGAAAACAGGCTCGATCCCGGAAGAAACATTGTCGGCATAAAGCGAGATGGTGCCGGTTGGCGCGATTGAAGTTAGAAGAGCGTTGCGTAGGCCTTTTTCCGCAATCGCCGCCTGCACATCGTCTTCCAGAGCAGAAATATTTTCACCAGCGAGGAGTTTTTCCGCGTCAAAAAGAGGAAACGACCCTTTTTCGGCTGCCAGATCACTTGAGGCAAGATAGGCCGACCGCCGGATCGCCTTCATCCAGCTTTTGGTCAGCCGCACCGCCTCTTCACTGCCATAACGCACCCGGCACATAGCCAGGGCATCGGCCAGCCCGGTAATTCCAAGCCCGATCCGGCGTTTCGATTTGGCCTCGTGCTCCTGCTCGGGCAAAGGGAATTGCGACACATCAATAACGTTATCGAGCATACGCAAAGCAACCGCCACCAGGCTTTCCAGCTCCGCCACATCAAGCCCAGCCTCGGTCTGAAAAGGTGCGGTGACCAGCTTGGCCAGGTTAATCGACCCCAGAAGACAGGCACCATAGGGCGGCAGGGGCTGTTCCCCGCAGGGGTTGGTGGCGTGAATTTCCTCGCAATAATAAAGATTGTTAAGGCGATTGATCCGGTCGATGAAGATCACCCCCGGCTCGGCATAGCTGTAGGTCGCCCGCATAATCTTTTCCCACAACTGGCGCGCTGGCAGGCTCTTGCAGCAGGCCCCATCGAAAACCAGCTCCCAGGCCGCATCCTCTTTCACAGCCTGCATGAAGGCATCAGTGACCAGAACCGAGAGATTAAACATGCGCAGGCGGCCGGGCTCCTGCTTGGCCTCGATGAAGGCTTCGATATCCGGGTGGTCACAGCGCAGGGTCGCCATCATGGCGCCGCGCCGATAGCCCGCGCTCATGATGGTGCGGCACATGGAATCCCAGACATCCATGAAGGAAAGCGGTCCCGAAGCGTCCGCCCCGACGCCCTTTACCAGCGCCCCCTTGGGACGCAGGGTGGAAAAGTCATAGCCGATGCCACCACCCTGCTGCATGGTCAGCGCCGCCTCTTTAAGGCTATCGAAAATACCTTCCAGGGAATCAACGACATCGCCCATGACGAAACAATTGAACAGAGTAACCTGACGACCGGTTCCGGCACCGGCCAGAATGCGACCGGCGGGGAGAAAACGGTAATCTTCCAGGGCCTGATAGAATTTTTCTTCCCAGGCTTCGGGCGTCTTCTCAACTGCCGCAAGGGCCTGGGCGACACGACGCCAACTGTCCTCGACGGATTTATCCACCGCCTCGCCGTCGCGGGTCTTAAAGCGATATTTCATGTCCCAAATCTGCTGGGAAATCGGGGCAACCCGTGACATTAACGTCTCCAACTTCTCAATAAATATTCCCTTGGGGACATTCTGTGGGAACATCCTGTTAGGCACATCGCAAACGGTCGCCTTAATACGCTATTCCCCCCGGGAGTAACACAAATCGGGCGACACAAATGAGGTGGCGCAAAAATGAGGCGGCACAAACAACCGGAATAATACCGCAGAATAACACCGACGAATAAAAAGCGCTTACAGGCCCAAAAAAAACCGCCGCAGGGCCGGGACCGCGGCGTTTCCGGAAAACCCGGGAGTTCCGGGAGGAACCCGTTTGGCATCGTCGACCGATTAGTCAACGACAGCCAAAGCAAGTGTAAAAGGATATAGGCTTGCCCGTCAAGGAAATGTTCTTGTTATGTTTCCACATATTGCCCCCCTGGGGCAACCCATCTAATACTCTGAAAACAATAATAGAAATAGACATATCCCCGATTTACACAAGGCCGGGATAATTCTATCCACGGTCAGTTCAGGCTCTGCGCCAAGGCCAACCACAGGGAAGGTTTGGGATAAATCGAGCCGCCTCAGGGCAGATAGGGGAACCTCTCGCGCCCCTCATCAAGAAGGGCGGCGGTTTTGGCCTCAATCCCTCCTTGCAGCTCACCCATGAAGACATCCCTCGACAAGCCCGGAGGAATAGGAGGCAGGAACTCAAGAGTGATCGTGCCCGGAAAGATAACAAAACGGCGGCGCGCCCAGAACAGGCCGGAGTTCAGCGCCACCGGCACCACCGGAATCTTGAGCATGGAGTACATCCCCGCCACCCCAGGAAGGTAATCCGGCGGTGCACCGGGCGGAGATCGTGTCCCTTCAGGAAAAATCAGGATATACCGGCATCCCCTCGCCATCATCTTTCTGGCCTGGCGGACCATCTCCTTTAAGGCCGATCCACCTGCATCCCGATCCACCCCGATCATACCCAGCTTGTATAAAAACCAGCCGTAAAAGGGGATCGCAAGAAGGCTCCTCTTAAAGACAAAAATCGGATCATGGACAATCGAGGCAAAAACAATGGTGTCCCAGGCCGACTGATGCTTAACCGCCAGGATAAGCGGCCCCTTCCCTAGATTTTCCCGGCCCCGGAACTCAACCTTTAATCCGACAATGTATTTCAACAGCCACTGCACACTTCGCGACCAAAAGGTTTCGACAATAATCGCCGTGCCCCGCCCAGGGGTCAATACCGCCAGGGTTCCCAAGCCACAGACCAGGGTGCTCCAGGTATAAAAAACAATCTGAAAGATAAGAGCGCGCAGAAAAAACATCAAAAAAACATCACTTGTTCCCAGGAGAAAGGACAATCGAATGGCGGGCCGCACCAGACCGGTAGGGTTTGGATAAAAGCCGGCCAAAGAGCTTTGATGCCATGTATTTATTGTACTCCCCGGCGATCAATCGAGCGGTGCCAGGCCAACGCCACCAGGAATCCAGGTGCACATTTTGAGGAAAAACCGGATGGGGAATGAAGGTGATATCAGGCATGGCGCGGCGAAATTCCATCAACCCTCGGGGAAGGTGATAATTGGCAGTAACAATGCGCAGACTGGTAAACTCGTTTTCTCTCATCCAGGCCGCCGTCTCGGCAGCATTGCCCACTG
Organism: Rhodospirillaceae bacterium; assembly: GCA_018663165.1. Classification (GTDB taxonomy): domain Bacteria; phylum Pseudomonadota; class Alphaproteobacteria; order UBA11136; family UBA11136; genus JABJES01. Next base: position 6,701 of record JABJES010000255.1, on the reverse strand, counting down.
TATCCACGGCATCATAACCAAGGGTGATGCAACAGCTCAACTCTTCAGGTGCGCGCTGAAAAACCTCCAGCAATTCGCTCACGTCTATCCCCCGGTAAACACCGGAAACAAAAAGCTTGTCGGCGCGATTTTGCGACAACAGATCAAGGCCGACACGCAGACGGTTGCTCCCTCCCGTCAAGACAACGATCGCGTCGCTGCGGGTGACCGGATCAGCGACCCGCAAAGGAATTTGTCCGGCAAACCAGAAAAGCCCGGCCAGCCAGAGCCCCGCCGCACAGCCTGTAATTGCAGCCATGATGCGCCAGGGATGCGCCTCGGCGTATCGTCGCAACCACTTCATTTCTGCTCTCCCAGCCAAACATCAATTGCGGCGGCAAGATCGGTAAAAATACGGACCGGCTGAATATCATCACCCAGCCCGGCGGCGAGGGTTTTTTCGCCGTGACCAGTGCGCACCATCATGCGCGGACAGCCAATGGCGGCGGCGGCCTCCATGTCGCGCAGGGTATCACCGATCATCGGCGTCTCTTCCGCCACGCCGCCGTGCCGCGACAAGCCCTCAAGCAGCATCCCCGGAGCCGGTTTTCGACGCTCGGTTGGACGATCCGGATGATCAGGGCAGAACAGAATGTCGTCGATATGGGCATCTTCACGCGCCAGCTCGGCACGCAGTTTCTCGTGAATTCGCGCCAGCATATCGAGATCGAACAGACCGCGCCCAATCGCTCCCTGATTAGTCACAACGACGGTCAAAAACCCCGCCCGGTTGAGCCGGGCAATTGCCGTGGCAGCGCCGGGGATAAGGATCAATTCATCGGGGCTTTTAACGTAATCGGAACGGTCTTCGTTAAGAACGCCGTCCCGGTCGAGAAGAACCATTCTCATGGCATTGCCGCCAAAGCGCGCAGGACAGTTTGGCGCGCCGTCAGCATCGTGATAAGCCCCGAAAAAACCGGCAAGGCGGCGATCATAAGCCACTGCCACAAAGACATGGTCAGGGCCGGCAGGAGGGGAAGGTCAATCCCCTGGGCCACGGCCCCAAGGCCGATCAGGGTGAGAAGGGCCAAAACAAGCCCCACCAAACCCCCAAAGAGCCCCTGACGGAGAGCGTAGAATTCGAACTGGTGAGCGATATAAATGTCCCGCGCACCGATCAGATGAAGAACCTCGATAATGCCGTGGTGAACGGCCATGCCACTGCGGGTGGTGAAAACCACCGTCGCCATCGCCGCCAGGGTGACGACGAAAACCAGACCCAGAGCAACCAGCCGCACCCACTGGGCCAAATGCACCAGCTTGTCCGACCACACACGGTGATCGTCAAGGGCGATACCGGGCACGGCGGAAACCAGGCGTTTTTCCAGGGCCGCAACATCCGGCGGATCGGCGGCATCAATCGACACGTCAATAAGCCGTGGGATCACCAGCTCCTTTGAGAGCTCTCCCTTGCCGAGCCAGGGCTCAAGCAAGGACTGGACCGCAGCTTGGGACAGCGGTTCGGCGGCTTCGATTCCGGGCGTCTCCCGCAGAATTTTCAGGGCCCGATTGAGATCAGCCTCAATCTGTGCGGTCAGACTTTCCGTTTTCCCCCCAGGATCGACCTTGGGCACGATCTGAACCGTCAGGACCCCGGCCAGATCCCGGTCCCAACGATCAACGACTCCGCCAACAGTGAGCGCAACAGCCAGGGACAGCGCCGCCAGATAGACCATCAAGGCAACGATCCAGGGCAGAAAGCGGCTGGACTGATCCTTATTAAGGGGCAGATCTAGCGGACGGGCAAACATTCAGGCCACCACCTTATCGGTTGTCGGCTGGAGCTTAATCTCACCATCCTCCAAATGCAGAACCGGGTGATTAAAACGAGAAATGAGCTCTTTGTTATGGGTAGCGATAAGGACTGTGGTCCCCATCTTGTTCAACTCATCAAAAAGATAAATCAACCGCATCCCGATTTCATTATCAACATTACCCGTCGGTTCATCGGCAAGCAGGAGATGGGGCCGACTGATGACGGCGCGGGCAATGGCGACCCGCTGCTGCTGGCCGCCCGATAAGGTGGACGGACGGTCATCAAGATGATCGGCCAACCCCACCCAAGCCAACAACTCGGCCACATGATCGCGGATTTTCTGTGGCTTCATACCGGCAACACGCAGGGGCAAGGCGACATTATCAAGGGCAGAGAGATGTTCGATCAGATGAAAATCCTGAAACACGACCCCGATTCGCCGCCGCAGGGCCGGCAGATCGGCTCGCCGCATGGTGCTGATATCACGGCCGAAAAGATTGATCAGCCCCCGCGAAGGCCGCAGCCCCATATAGATCAATTTGAGAAGAGAGGATTTTCCGGCCCCACTGGCGCCGGTGAGAAAATGAAAAGCGCCGGGTTCCAGCGAAAAATTCAAATCGCGCAGAATCTCGGACCCCATGCCGTACCGCAGACCTACATTTTCAAATCGAACCATCTAAGCCAACTCCAGATTTGCGGCCCCGATGGGGCAGCGCTCACAGACAGAGAATGACACGGGGCCAAAGCTCCCGTCCAGAAGGCTATATAGGCCATCTGAAACGAAAAATCCCGCCATTCATGGCACAATCAAGCCCTGGACGACGAATGGTCTTCCCTTGCGCTGAGCCGGTCAACCGCCTATAAAAAATCAATGACAATCCGTATCAATAACAGGTGCGCTGCCCTGCGATGACTGGCTCATGATCGTTACCTGTCCCTCATGCGATATTAAATTCAAGGTCGATTCTGCGGCCCTTGGAGCAAAAGGCCGAAAGGTCCGCTGTTCCAAATGCGCCCACGACTGGTTTCAGGTGCCAGAGGGTGCCCCAGAAGCAGAGGTAATGCCTGCTGCCGCCCCTGAGCCGGAAGAAGCAATAGACGATGATGATCTGGAAGAAGGCACCTTTGAAGCAGCCTCCGAGGATATCGTCGACACCCTTGCCGACGATATCGAGGAAGACCTGGTTGATGTCCCCGGCCCCATTGATCTCGGCGATTTTCAGCCCGAGCCCATGGAAAGAAACAGCGGGCGGCCGGTCGGCAGAAAGAAAAAATCAAAGATCGGTGCCACACTCGGCTGGCTCACCCTGCTCATCATTCTCATCGGCGGCCCCACCGGGGCGATTCTCTACAAAGACAGGATCATTGACGTCTGGCCGCCTTCCAATCGCCTTTATAATCTTGTCGGCATGGGGATATTGCCCCCCGGAACAGGACTCGAGCTTCGCAATATCAAATCCGAGCGCCACCGCGAAGGCGACGTCTCGAGCCTGATCATCAAGGGTGAGGTCGCCAATACCTCGCGGGATGTGCGGGATGTCCCCGTCTTCCGGGGCGCACTGACATCCAAGGAAGGCGATGATATCCACGCCTGGAACTTTACCATCCGCCAGGAAAACCTTCTTCCCGGCGAAAGCGTTCCTTTCGAGACCATCGTCGAAACCCCGCCCAAGGGAGCCGCCGGCCTGTCCATCACCTTCCTCTCCTTTGAAGAAGCAGGAATGGCGCCTGACGGGAAAGAGATGATGGAAGGGACAGCAGAGCCCGAAGCCGGTGACATGGAGCAAGACGCGGATAAAGCCCCGACCATGGAAGAAGAGGCCCCGATGATGGCCGATGAAGAAGCTGAGCCGATGATCATCGAGGAAGAGGTAAACGTTACAATCCCTCCGCCGCCATCAAGCCCAATGCCCACAGAGGCGGTAACGCCAGAGGCAACGCCAGAAGTAACACCAGAGGCCGCACCCACCGCCCATTAAGAGCGCCGCCCTGCGACCTTAAACGCCTTAAATACATAGCGTCTTAAATAGCGGCCTAATAGCGCGGGATCAGACGCTCGATATAGGCCTTTTCCGGAGCCGGTCGATTGGCTTCCATTTGGCGAAGATAGGTCTCTATCGCCGCTTTGGCCCCTTGCCTCAGACCTTCAAGAGCTCGGGCCTGATAATCCGTCGCCTCGCCAAGATCATCTCTGGCCAAGGCCCGGCTTGCCTCACCCATGGAGCGGGACGATTGGCCAAGCTCGCGCGGCACCTCGCCCAGTTTTCCGGCCAATTGGTTCATAAAATCGTCGAGCTGGCGACGCAAGTCCGTCTGCGCTTCTCCCCTCGACAAGGCTTTGGCAGAGCCATCTTCCTCGCCTCCTGACCGACCATCCGCCCGCGATGCCGATCTCTCACGGGCGCGGCTGAAACTTTCATCAAGAAGCGCCTGCTGTTCCTCCATAAGGGCGTTTAGCGCTGGCATAACATCCGCCATAAACTTTGAAAAAACGGAAGACGGCGCACCCTCGCGCTGCAAGTTTTCGAGAGTTTCGCGAAAACGAGCCAGCATTTCGCGGGCCCCCTCCCTTGAGCCGGTATGAAGCATTTCCCGCGCCATATCGATCATGGCGCGAAAATCACGCTCGGCCAAGGACAGTCCGTCATCATCAAGACGCAGGGCAATATCCCAGAGCAGACGTTGAACCTCGCCAAATTCCGATGGTGCCGGGTCCTCCAATAGTCTTCGCCGGGCGATCTGAAGGCCGAGGAAAACAACCATATCATTGCCAAATTCGTCGGGCGTTTTAGCCAAAACGCCAAGGTTATAGGCCGCGTGACGCCGCAGCGCACCGCCCCGACTGCCTTCACGTCGAGACAGGCGGCGGCGCTCTTCGATGATCGCCGCGGCGACCGGATGACTGAATTCCCGAGCAGGCAAAACCGTCAGCTTTGATGAGCTATAGCCCGTCTGGCCAATTCCGTCGGTCGCCTTGAGACGCACCAGAACCGGAAGCCCGGCCCAGGGATGGGCGGTCAGGTCATGATAGGCCGAATCATGAATCCGCCCCTCGCCCAAGGCAGGCGCCGGGAGCATGAGATTAAATATTTCCCCCCTTGCTGCTGCTTTCGATGATATGAGATTTCCTTCCCGGCCGAGCATCGAATTGGTGAACTGGGAAATCTCAGCCATCACCGTCTCTATTCCGTAATCGTCCCCGGCCTCGTAATCGATCCGCAAGGCCATGCGTTCACTTTTCGCCAACGGCGCGACAAAATCAATTTCCGGCAGATGATCCTCTGTTATGGCCAGGGACCAGCGGCCAAGCGTCCACCACCCCTGAACCACACGCAGTTCGACCGTTCCGGATTGCTCTTTGTCCCTCACCGGCTCAAGGGGCAGGGCGATCTTGAAGCCGCCGGGACCATTGGGTTCAAACGACGTTTCTTCTTCGTCCCGCCACAGGTCAGGCATATCACCACCGCCATCGAGACGAACCTCGACCCGGCTTCCCACTGGCACCGAGATCAAATCCGCCGGGCCATCAACTTCTTCTTGAGGCCTTCCGGCACGGGTCAGAAAAACCGGAGCCAAGCCGGTATATTCAGGCGGCGATACCCAGACATCAAGACGGGTTTGGCCTCCCCCACCCAAGGCCCGCCAGTCCGGGGAAATCGCACCATGCAATCGCCCCGACGCTTCCCCGCCAGCATCGACAAGGGCGATCCCCAGAGCGAGGACAATAAAAAATCGCACCCCCCTTGGATCACACACCGCCATTGAGATGGCAGGAAACCCGATTTTAAGACGCTTGGCCAAGGCCGCCATGCGTTTTTGATGTTGCCGCCACAAGACAGCGCCCCCTGCATCATCGGCATTGGTGGCGGGATGATCGTCCAGAGCCTCCAAAGGCCGATTGTCTAAACCGCTGGCAATTTCAATCCGCCGCCGCGCTTGGGCGCGGTCGGGGAAAACAAGGCCGCCAAAGCCGCGCCACAGGGCAAATCCGCCAGCAGCTGCAAATAACGCCAGGAAGAGCGCATGCCAGAATGGAGAAAAAAGAGTAAAAGCGCCGAATAAAGCGAGGACGAGAAATACACCGGCCACCGCCAGGCCCGGCCACAGGGCGGGCATAAGACGTTCCCACAACAACACAACTTGAGCCGCAACAAGACGAAGGCTGAGACGACGCGGGGCGCGAATTTTCGCCGCCATGCCTCGGTCTTTGCCCGGCCCGCTCACCGCTTGACCGGTCCCTTGCCGGAACCACCGGAGGCCGATAACCAGGAGGGCGACCGATCCCGGGCAATAATCTCCTTAACGTCGAGTCGCGGTCGAATGACGGCATAATCGCCACCCGCCACCAAAATCTCAGCCGCCGGTGGCCGGGTGTTATAGTCCGAGGCCATCACCGCGCCGTACGCTCCAGCCGAACAAATCGCCAGCAAATCGCCTGTTTCCAGAGGCGCTAATGGCCGCGCTTCGGCAAAGGTATCGCCGGTCTCGCAGACCGGGCCAACCACGTCCACATCTTTCAAAACCGCATCCCCGGCGGGTTCAATAACCGACAGGATATGATGATGGGCGTCGTAAAGAGCCGGGCGCAGAAGATCGTTCATAGCCGCATCAATAATAACAAAGCGACGGTTCATGCCCTGCTTGATCCGCACAATCCGGGTAACCAGTACCCCTGCATTGCCGATCACAAACCGCCCCGGCTCGAAAATCGTCTCACATTCCAGCGGCGCAATCTCATCGGCCAGGATCGCGGCATAGCCATCCAGATCCGGCGGCGCAGCCCCGTCATAAGAAATACCCAGCCCGCCACCAAGATCAAGACGATGGACCTGATGGCCTTGACCGCGCAATTCCCCCACTAATCCGGCAAGCCGGGCAAAAGCCTCGCGGAAAGGGGCCAGATCGG
>JABJES010000261.1 GCA_018663165.1 Rhodospirillaceae bacterium | reverse complement strand
GCCTTGATCAGCGAGCTTTTGCCCATGCCCCGCGCCCCCCACAACAACGCATTGTTGGCCGGCAGGCCGGTGGCGAAATGACGGCTGTTATCGAGCAGAATATCGCGGTTGTCGTCGATCCCCTTAAGCAGGCCCAACTCAATGCGGCTGACTTTTTTCACTGCTGTAAGGTCGCCACCCTGGCCATCCTGGTCATCGCCGCCCGAGGGCGTCCATATATAAGCATCAGCCCGGGCGAGATCGCTGGGCTTTACCGGTGGCGGCGCAAGACGTTCAAGGGCGTCGGCGACACGGGCGAGAAGGGGGGTAAGTGCGGAATCGGTCATATTATTCAGTTCCAGGATTTCCAGGGACAAGACCGCGAACCTACCCAGACCGGGGTTCAGGGTCAATTAGGCGGTCAAATGTATAGTCAATTGTGCAATAAAAATTGCAAATGTGGCTGTGACCGCTATATTCCGGCGTTCCAGCTTTTCAATCAGCTTTCAGGTATCCGTAAATGATCATCTCTCCTGCCTTCGCCCAATCCGCCGCCGGGCCTGCGCCCTTTGACCCGTTTGGCTTTTTTATGCCGCTGCTTCTGGTCATCGCGGTTTTCTATTTTCTTGTTATCCGTCCCCAGCAGAAGAAGATGAAAGAACACAATGCCGCCCTTTCCTCTATTCGCCGTGGCGACACCATCGTCACCGGCGGCGGTCTCATTGGCAAGGTGGCCAAGGTCGTCGATGAAACCGAATTGCTGATCGATCTGGGCAAGGACAATCAGGTGCGCGTGATCCGCAGCACTATTTCCTCTGTTCTTTCCAAGCCCGACCCTGCAGATGAGAAAAAATCCAAACCCGCCAACGACACCGATGACAAGGATGACGATAAAGGCGAGGCCAAGGCCAAGACCGGGCGCAAGCGCGGCAAGGCCAAGAAATAATTCCCGACAACCGGTAACCACAGGCCACCACCCTCATGCTTTATTTTTCTAAATGGAAAGTCACCCTGATCACCGCCCTTTGCCTTCTTGGCGTGGTTTTTTCGGCACCTAATTTTCTCTCCTATCAGGCGGCTGAAGAGCTTCCCGGCTGGCTGCCCTCAAAGCAGGTCAATCTGGGGCTTGATCTTCAAGGCGGGTCGCACCTTCTGCTCGAAGTCGATGTTAATGTCGTCATCAATGAGCGTCTCGACGCCCTGGTCGATAACATCCGCACCGCCCTGCGTAAGGAAAAAGTTGGCTATATCAAGCTTGGGGTTGCGGGCGGCGGGGCGCGGTTCCGTCTCACTGATCCTTCACAGGACGAAAAAGCCAAGTTCCTTTTGCGTGAAATCAACCCCGATCTGGTCATCACAACAGGGGAGAACGGCACTTTCAACGTCACCTACAGCGAAGCCGCAATTCTTGAGATCAAGAAAGGTGCGATCAATCAGTCGATTGAGATCGTGCGCCGCCGCATTGACGAGACCGGCACCCGCGAGCCGACCATCCAGCGCCAGGGCGAAGATCGTATCCTTATCCAGTTACCCGGCATTAAAGACCCCGAGCGCGTCAAGGCGCTTCTCGGCAAGACGGCAAAGCTGACCCTTCATCTGGTCGATACCTCGGTCAGCGCCGATAGCGCCCGGGAAGGCAAGGTGCCCCCCGGCTCGATGATGCTGCCGACTGGCGACCCGACCGACGACGAGCCTTTTTATGTCGTCCGCAAGCGTGTCGTTGTCAGTGGTGATCGCCTGGAAAACGCTGCTGCCACCATGGATCAGCGTAGCGCCCAATGGGTGGTGAGCTTTAACTTCGATACTCTGGGGGCCAAGAAATTCGGCAAGGCGAGCTCTGAAAACGTTGGCAAGCGACTGGCCGTGGTTCTTGACGGCAAGGTGATTAGTGCGCCGGTGGTGCGCGAAGCCATTCTCAGCGGCTCGGGACAGATTTCCGGCAGCTTTACCCCGGAAGCCGCCCGTGATCTGGCACTTTTACTGCGCGCTGGTGCACTGCCCGCGCCTTTGACCATTCTTGAAGAACGCAGCGTCGGGCCGAGCCTAGGAGCTGATTCAATCGCTGCCGGTGAAATCGCCTGTCTGATCGGCTTTTTGGCCGTTGCCGTTTTCATGGTCATCATCTACGGATTTTTCGGCATCATTGCCGATGTTGCCCTGGTTCTCAATCTGGCGATGCTCCTCGGCGCCCTATCGGTTTTGCAGGCGACCCTGACCCTGCCGGGTATTGCCGGTATCGTCTTGACCGTCGGCATGGCGGTTGACGCCAATGTGCTGATTTTTGAGCATATCCGCGAGGAAGTCCGTGGCGGACGCACACCTTTCAACGCCATTGAAGCAGGCTATAAGCGGGCCTTTACGACCATTGTCGACGCCAATATGACGACACTGATCGCCGCCTTGCTGCTTTATGAATTTGGTTCCGGCCCGATCAAGGGCTTTGCCGTTACCCTTTCCATTGGCATTCTCACCTCGATGTTTACGGCCATCATGGTGACCCGCCTCCTGATCGTCACCTGGCTTCGTCGCCGTCGCCCCGACGTCCTGCCGATCTGATCGACCTGAAAAGCAAAAACACATGAAACCCATCCAGCTTATTCCTGCCAACACCCGCATCGACTTTACCGGTAAGCGCAAGATTGCCTTTATTTTCTCTGTCGCACTGGTCGCTCTGTCGGTTTTCTTCTTTTTAAGCCGTGGTCTCAATTACGGCATTGATTTCGAGGGCGGGATCATGCTCGACGTTGCCTATGAAACCGCGCCCGACCTTTACGCCGTGCGGGGCAATCTCGAAACTCTGGGATTGGGCGATGTGGAAATTCAGGAATTCGGCGAACCCAATAACATCCTGGTTCGGG
>JABJES010000260.1 GCA_018663165.1 Rhodospirillaceae bacterium | reverse complement strand
TCACCGTGGTTGTCTGGCCCTGATGGGGGTGCATGTGGATGTGCGCGGCGTCCCGGCGACGGCCCGGAAAGGCGGCACAGGGGGAGGGTCACAGAAAAAACAGGCCGAGGGGCCTGTTCTGTTTGTCGCCAACCATTGCGGTTATCTTGATATTCCGGTTCTTGGGTCGCTGATATCGGCATCCTTCATATCGAAAAAAGAAGTGGCCCGATGGCCGCTGATCGGCGTCTTGGCGCGGCTGGCACGAACTATTTTCGTCGATCGCAAAAACATCCGCGCCGTCGGTGGTCAGCGGGACATTTTGATGCAGCGCCTCATCAAAGGCGACAATCTCATTCTCTTTCCCGAGGGAACGTCGAGCGACGGCAACAGGATCATGGATTTCAAGACGGCCCTTTTCGCCGTCACCGAACGTCCTTTCGACGGCCCCCCCCTCAGGGTCCAGCCGGTTACCATTGCCTATACCCGGCTCGACGGTATGCCGATGGGGCGCAGGATGCGGCCCTATTGCGCTTGGTACGGCGACATGCCGTTACTCTCTCATGCCTGGAATCTGATCTCGGTGGGTTCGGTTACCGTCGTCGTGGCGTTTCACCCTCCCCAAACTCTCGATAAACCGACATCGCGAAAGGCAGTGGCCCATCGTTGCCGGACATTGATCGCTCATACCCTGTCGGAAACCCTGTCGGGGCGCCTGCCGGATTTCGGCGGAGCTGGTGGCTCCAGGGATGAGGATCGCCCTGCTGTTGCGTGACTGTGGCCTGACTGTGGCCTGACTGTGGCTTGACTCTGTGGGGTTCTGCGCCCATTTTTCGCCGATAAGCCCAACACTTAAGGACCGGAACACAGGGATTTGACCAGGAAACTCTTTATCAAGACCTTTGGCTGTCAGATGAACGTCTATGATTCTGACCGCATGGCGGATGTTCTTGCCCCTCTCGATTTTACGCCGGTGCAAACTCCCGAAGATGCCGATCTGGTCATTCTCAATACGTGCCACATCCGTGAAAAAGCGGCGGAAAAGGTCTATTCCGATCTTGGCCGTTTGCGCGCCAAGCAGGACGAGCGCCGTCTTGCCGGAAAGGGTGAGATGATGATCGCGGTTGCCGGCTGCGTTGCCCAGGCGGAGGGACGCGAAATCCTGCGTCGCGCCCCTTATGTTAATTTTGTCTTTGGCCCGCAGACCTATCATCGCCTGCCTGATCTGGTGAGGGAAGCCGATCTCGCCGGGGCGGATAAACAATCCTTGAACCGGGTTGAGACGGATTTCCCGGCGGAAGCAAAATTTGATTTTCTGCCTGAGGTTTCACCCTCCGGGCCATCGGCCTTTCTCGCCGTTCAGGAAGGCTGCGATAAATTTTGCAGCTTTTGCGTCGTCCCCTATACCAGAGGCAGCGAATTTTCGCGGCCCACCGCCGATGTGATCAAAGAGGCTCGCATTCTTGTCGCCCAGGGAACCCGCGAGATCACGCTCTTGGGCCAGAACGTCAACGCCTATCATGGGGCCGATGGCAAAGGCAGGGAATGGGGGCTCGGTCGTTTGATTATGGGTCTGGCGGAAATAGAAAATCTCGACCGTATCCGATATACCACGTCCCATCCCGGCGATATGGATGATGCTCTTTTCGCCGCCCATGGCGAAGTGCCCCAGTTAATGCCCTTTTTGCATCTGCCCGTGCAGTCCGGCTCCGACCGGGTGCTGGCGGCAATGAACCGGCGATATACGGTCGATGAGTATCTGCGCATCGTCGAGCGCTTGCGCAAAATGCGCCCCGATATTGTCCTGGCATCGGATTTCATCGTCGGCTATCCGGGTGAAACGCAAGCCGATTTCGCCGCCACGTTAAAGCTCGTCGAGACGGTTGGCTATGCTCAGGCCTATTCCTTCAAATACAGTGCCCGGCCCGGCACCCCGGCGGCCGAGATGCCGGATCAGGTGGACGGGGCAATTGCTGATGCGCGGCTGGCCGAGCTTCAGACCATGCTCAACAATCAACAGACGACCTTTAACCGGGAAACTGTGGGCCGCGTCCTGCCGGTGCTTTTCGACCGACCGGGCCGCCATGAAGGACAAATCGGTGGGCGCAGCCCCTTCATGCAGGCGGTGCATGTAGAGGCGGACGAAAGTCTGATCGGACAAATTGCCGATGTCGATATTGAGATATGCAGGGCCTATTCCCTGGCCGGTCGGCTGATTGACGGGGATGAAAGCGGTGCCCAGAACGGCATCCGGAGGGTCTGTGCATGAAGGCACCGGTAACGCCGCGCCGCAAAAGTGACAAGAAAAGCGGTGCGGGCAAGAAGAAAGAAAAAAACCGTCCGCCGACACAACTCCAGTTCGAGGATAATTCTCTCGTTCTCCTGCTTTGCGGCGAGCATGACAAACATCTTGACCGTATTGAGCGTGATCTTGGGGTGTCGATTACACCGCGGGGCAATTTGCTCGCGATTTCCGGGCCAGTGGATGCCGTCAATGCGGCAAGCAAAGGTCTCAACGCTCTTTATGCCCGCCTCACCGAGGGGTTAAATGTCGATTCCCAAGAGATTGAGGCGATGCTGCGTCTCGGTGTTCCAGGCCGGGAGACAGGCAGCGAGACCGATGGTGAAGTAGAGGGGGGCGGCGAAGTAGAGGGCGAGAGTGCAGGCAAGACTGCAGGCGAAGGGGCCGAAGATCTGGTCATTCGCACCCGCAAGCGTCACATTTCACCGCGCTCGCCCCAACAGGCCAATTATCTCCGGGCGCTCCGTGACAACCCCCTGGTCTTTGCCCTCGGGCCAGCGGGTACCGGCAAGACCTATCTCGCCGTCGCTTCGGCGGTGGCGCTGATGCTGAAAGGTGAGGTCGATAGCATCATTCTGTCGCGCCCGGCGGTTGAGGCGGGCGAGCGTCTCGGGTTCCTGCCCGGCGATTTACGGGAAAAGGTTGATCCCTATTTGCGCCCCCTTTTTGATGCGCTCCACGACATGCTGCCCGGTGCCCAAGTGATGAAGCGCATGGAGGACGGTGATATCGAGGTCGCCCCCCTCGCCTTTATGCGCGGGCGCACCTTGTCTAACGCCTACATCATCCTCGATGAAGCCCAGAATACGACGCCGGGCCAGATGAAGATGTTTCTTACCCGTATGGGCGGAAATTCGCGCATGGTGGTCACCGGCGACCTTACCCAGGTTGATCTGCCAGCCGGCAACCTCTCGGGTCTGCGCGATGCGGTCGAGATTCTGCAGGGGGTTAAAGGCGTTGCCTTTGTCACCTTCTCAGACGCTGATGTGGTTCGCCATTCTCTGGTGACCAGGATCGTTCAGGCCTATGACCGGCAAGGCCGGGAAAAGACAGCTTTTGAGGATGCGGCGCGGAAAAAAGGCCCGAAAAAATGAATAAATGCCGCTTTCTTCATCTTTTCGTGCAACTTGTTTTGATAAAGCAATGAACTCGCTCCCGTCGAGGGTGCCGGAGGCTGAAATTTTCGTTGAGATTTCCTGCCCCCAATGGCGTCAGTCTTTGGCCGATCCGGACGCCTTGTGCCGCAAGGCCATCCTCGCCGCCCTTGAGGCTGTTTGGAAGACTCGCGGCGCGCAATCCTCTGTACTACAGGGGGAATCAAAGGCGGTATATGAGATATCGCTGGTGCTGGCCGACGACGCCTTTTTGCGTCGCCTCAATCGCGATTTTGCCGGTAAGGACAAAGCCACCAATGTGCTTGCCTTTGTGGCGGGAGAGGACGAGGGGGCGACCTCTCTTGGCGATGTGGCAATCGCTTATGAAACCGTGGCCCGTGAAGCGGTTGAGCATGACAAGACTGTCGAAGACCATCTCGCCCATCTGGTGGTACATGGGATGCTGCATCTGTTGGGCTATGATCATGACAGCGATGCATCTGCTTTGACCATGGAAACCCAAGAGGTTCTGATCCTCTCGCATTTGGGTATTGGCGACCCCTATGATGCCGCCGAATGATACCCTCCCAAAACCATGACCCTTGCGGTCACAGGCTGGCCTCGCCACAATGTGAATGACGGAAAATAGGAAACGATGAACGACACTCCAAGTTTACGGTCGCCCCATGATCGCATCGCTGATGAAAACGGCGATGGGCGAAACGGGTCCGAGCCGTCCACCCCCCGGGGGTTTTTGGGAAAGCTGCGTAGCCTCTGGTGGGGGCGGGGCGGTGAGCCTTCTCTGCGCGATGCCCTTGAAGAGCTGATTGAAGAGAACGAGCCGGCCGGCGAAGACATTGATAGTGATTCCCGCGGACTGATCACCAACATTCTCAATTTGCATGACGTCACCGTTTACGACGTCATGGTGCCGCGGGCTGATATTGTTGCCATCGAGATTGAAACCCCGCTCGGCGAGTTGCTCAAAGCGATGAATGCCGAGAGTCATTCCCGTCTGCCGGTTTACCGCGACGCCCTCGACGATGTTTGCGGCTTCGTCCATATCAAGGATGTTGTGGCCTGGGCCGCGGCACCGGAAAAACCGTTTCACCTCGAAAGGGTGAAGCGACGGGTGCTGTTCGCCGCCCCGTCGATGCGGGTGCTCGACATGCTGCTTGAAATGCGGTTGACCCGGATTCACATGGCGATTGTTGTCGATGAACATGGCGGTGTTGATGGCTTGGTGACGATTGAGGATCTGGTCGAGGAGATCGTCGGCGAGATTGAGGACGAGCACGATTCGAAAGAAATCAATTCGCTGATCGAGCGGCCGGATGGCCGATACATTGCAGGTGCCCGCATGCCGATCGCTGAATTTGAGGAAAAGGTCGGCCCCTTGTTGAGCCCT
>JABJES010000229.1 GCA_018663165.1 Rhodospirillaceae bacterium | reverse complement strand
GGGCTGGCGGGATACGGCAAGTTCGACCGCCGATTCGGCATTGAGAATGCAGATAAGCTCGCACGCCCCTAAGTGGGTGATAACGCGCTCCATCAGGGCAACGTTGGCCGGATTGTCCTCAACATAAAGAATGGTGACGCCCCCAACGTTGGAAATTGCGGCAGAAGAATTCATATTTTCGAGCTCCGCCATCTCTAATAGGGCTGCCGGTTCAGGGACCTCATTATCCACATCTCCCCAAGTCTGGAACTCGACCCAGAAAGTCGCCCCCTCACCCAAAACACTTTCAACGCCAATGCTGCCGTTCATCTTTTCAACCAGACGCCGGGTGATGGTCATACCGATTCCCGTCCCCTCGACCTCGGAGTTTTCCGCGCCGAGACGATCAAAGGGATTAAACACCCTGGCAATATCGTCATCGCTCAGCCCTGGACCGGTGTCAGTAATATTAATCCGAAGGGAACCCAGCGCACTGTCCAGAATGTTTAAGAAAATCCGCCCACCTTCCCGGTTATATTTGACGGCATTGGAAAGAATATTGAGAAGCACCTGCTTGAGACGGGTATGATCGGCAATAATATTTGGCAGAGCTCCGGTACCACCGGTGTTGTCTTCTATCGTGATATTTCTGGCGTCGGCCAAGGGTTTAGACAGGTCAAGACACTCATCAAGAATATCCCCGGTATTGACGATATCCATGGAAAGGGCCACATCGCCGCTTTCGATCTTTGACAGGTCAAGCACCTCGTTGATCAGGGCAAGCAGATGATTTCCCGCCTTGATGATCTGGCGCACCGCTTCTTCCTGATCGGATGTAAGAGGTGAGTCAGGGTCTATCTGCATTATCTGGGCAAAACCGAGAATGGCATTCATCGGCGTGCGCAAATCGTGGCTCATATTGGAAAGAAACTGGGACTTGGCATGATTAGCGTTCTCGGCCTCGATCCTTGCCGCCTTGAACTGGACCTCGGCTTCCTTCCTTTCGATAACTTCATTTTCAAGGCGGGAATTGGTCGACTTGATCTCCTCGGTGCGTTTTTCGACCAACTGTTCCAAATGTTCCCGGTGTTCAATCAGCTCTTTTTCCGCCTCTTTTCGCGCCGTAATATCGAGAAGATAAATCGACATGCCTGTCTCGCTGGGGAAACCGCGCACCTGAAGCCAGGAATTAAGTGGTGAATAAAAGGCGTCAAAGATAGCCTCCCCCCCCTGTCGCATGGCTTTTTTAAGAGGCCTATAGAAGAAACTCGCCATCTCGGGAAAAACTTCCCAGAGATCCTGTGCGAGAATGTCCTGGCTTTTCACCTGGAACAGTTTTTCCATCTGAGGATTGACATATTGAAGGCGCCATTCACGATCGACGGAAAAAAAGATGTCGGAAATCGAATTAAGAATTCCCTTGATCAGACGCTCACTTTCCTCAAGCGACTGCATTTGCTCCTCTCGGGATTTTTTAAGTCGTCTTTCCCTTTCATCGGTGGTCCGGTCCACCCGTCCGAGATAGATCCAGAAGAAAAACAGAACCGCCAGGGCAATGCCCCCATAGAGAAGATGAATCCTGAAAAGGGTCGTATTGAGAGTCTGTGCATGGACCTGATCGTCAAGGACGAAAACGATGGTGCCAACGCTCTGGCCGCCAAAATCGAACAGCGGAATAGCGCCAAGGCGGATCACCGATTGATCGCTCTCAAAGACAGTGAATTCACCCTTTTCGGGAGGATCAAGAATTGCCGCAATTTTGTCCCCAGATAAACCCGCAGGCAGATCACCGTTGGAAGAACCGACCAGCACATGAGCCGGAAAATCATCCCACCCAGCCTTGCGCCCCAACATCTCTATGCCCTGACGCCACCCGGCCTGATCAATTTTCGCCTTGCTCAGAAAAACTTGAATTATCATTTCATTTAAAACATTAGAACTATCAATTAGATGCTTGATTTCTTTGCCAATTTCTAAATATCCAATCAATTCTTTATTGATCAGCCAGGGGGTGACGACGCGCAAAGTCGTGGTGCCCAGAGGGCCAATTTCAATGCCTGAAGTGCGCTCACCGGTATATTCAGCGCTCAGTGACGTCTGGCGCTCAATGACGTCGCCGTGACGTTGAGGCTGATGGAGGCGCAAAATATTTTTGCGGTCCGGGGCGTTGAAATAGAGATGGGAAACACCGAAATCCCGTTCCATGTTTTCATAAAAAGGCAGCGTCAGCTTGTGCAGTTCATCCCGATTACCGCGCTTCAATGCTGCCTTCAACTCAGGGTTTTGACCAAGATTGTCGGAGAAGGTGGCCATGGCCTTGGCGTTGTTCTCGATCTGATGTTTGATAAGCCGGTTGAAGGTCTCAACCTCATCAATAAAAAGATGAGCGTGTTCCTCCTCCTGCAAAACCACAGTCGTTACAGCCACCCCGCCAAGCAGGAGCAAAAAAACAGCAATTAGCGGAAGAATAATCTTCCGCCTCAGATGATTTTTTCTGATCGGTTTGTCAGACATCATACCGGCATATGTTTTCAGAGCCCCCCTCAGAAACCAACTAAGGCCCATGCTCTTTAGCCGCACAAAGAAAATGGACTTAGACAGATTACGCCGAAAAAGATTAAAAAATGATCATTTTCCCATGGTTTTTGAATCAAATTAAAACCTTTCGGTTTTATAGCAATCAAGCCGGGACATTTCAGATAGATAAGCTGCTTTTTCCCAAAACGCTTTCCCATATCCAGCTTTCCTGATTTGTACTCGCTAAACCCGTGAAAATATCGCATTGTCAGGAGCTAAATACGGGGAAAATCCAGTAAAACCATTTGATTGACGGCAATACGGAAGCAATCGTGAAATATCTATCTCTGACATACCTTATCGTGGGAGCCATAACTCTCGCTCTGCCGATTCTCGCTCTGCCGGTTCTCGCCCAATCAACCGGGAACGGACAGAACCTGCCCTATCCCGCCGTTCCAGTGGGGGGCGATCCGCTTTCCTATCCCGGCGGCCCGGCTTATGGAGCCCCCGGCTATGTGACCTTTCCGATCGGCGGCTATGCCGCCATGCCGAGCGCTGGCTTTCCGTCGGCCAACCCTCCGGTGGTCAGGCCCTCGTCTTACCTGATGCCTGGCGCACCGGCACCCCAGGTGACCTATGGCGGCGCTCCGGGTGGATATTACCCCGTGACGGCCCCCTATCCCGGCACCTATACCGCGCC
>JABJES010000259.1 GCA_018663165.1 Rhodospirillaceae bacterium | reverse complement strand
GCCGCCCTGGTCAAATCCACAACCACCAACGAAGATCTGTTGGCGACAATCCGCGCCACTTTGCCGCAGCAGGATTAAACACGCCACCAATCGACCCGCCGAGCCCCCCACGCAATAAAAAAGGCCCCCTGCAGGGGGCCTTTTTAGCGTATTGGAACGGTTCGCCTATTCAATCAAGCTCAAAAGCGTTCTTGTAATCCAGTTTCAGGGCCGGGTCCTGGGCTTCCTTGCGCAAGAGACAATTGCCCACCGCCAAAACCTCCATCCCGGTGCCCATAAAACAACGAAAGGCGTCTTCCGGACTGCCGACGATTGGCTCACCGCGCACATTAAAAGATGTATTGACCACCACCGGACAGCCGGTGCGTGCCTTGAACGCCGAGATCAGGGCGTGATAGCGCGAATTTGTTTCCTTATGCACGGTTTGGATCCGGGCCGAATAATCCACATGAGTAACAGCGGGTATCTCCGAGCGCGCGACGTTGAGCTTATCGATACCGAACAGGGCCTGTTCATCTGCACTCATCTCACGGCGGCGCTTAGGCTGCACGTCGGCGACCATCAGCATATAGGGACTGGCTTCCTTAATCTCAAACCAGTCGGCGACATCCTCGGCCAGAACCGACGGTGCGAAGGGACGGAAACTTTCGCGGTATTTAACCTTGAGGTTGAGCGTTTTTTGCATTGAGGGTGAGCGGGGATCGCCAATGATCGAGCGCCCGCCGAGCGCCCGGGGGCCGAATTCCATCCGCCCCTGAAACCAGCCAACAGCCTTTTCATCGGCCAGGGCATCGGCGACCTCATCGATCAGACCGTTGTCATCCATCACCTCAAAAACCGCGCCAATGGATTTAAGGCGCGTCTCAATATCCTGCTGATCAAATTCCGGCCCGAGATAGCCACCGGCCATCCCATCCATGCCGTCACCCAGCTTGCGCTCATTACCAAGATTCCAGTAATAAGCCGCCAATGCCGCGCCCAGCGCACCACCGGCATCACCGGCGGCGGGCTGTACCCAGATATTCTTAAACGCTCCATCACGCAGCACTTTACCATTGGCGACGCAATTGAGTGCCACACCACCGGCAAGGCAGAGATTGTCGATGCCAGTTTCTGCCGCCAGAGCACGGGTCATACGCAGCACCACTTCTTCCGTCACCGCCTGGACCGAGGCCGCCAAATCCATTTCCTTTTGCCGCACTGGCTCGTCCGAACGACGCGGCGGCCCACCGAACAGCGCATCAAAGCGCTTGTTGGTCATCGTCAAGCCGGTGCAATAATCGAAATAATCGAGATTGAGGCGGAAAGAGCCGTCTTCCTTTAAGTCGATGATATTTTCCAAAATTAGATCGACGTATTTCGGCTCACCGTAAGGGGCCAGCCCCATTACCTTGTATTCGCCGGAATTGACCCGAAATCCAGTGTAATAGGTAAAGGCCGAATAGAGCAGGCCGAGAGAATGGGGAAAATGAATTTCCTTGATCGTTTCCAGTCGGTTGCCGCGCCCGATGGCGACGCTGGTCGTTGCCCATTCGCCAACCCCGTCCATGGTCAGCACCACGGCCTCATCAAACGGTGAGGGGTAAAAGGCGCTGGCAGCGTGGGATTGATGATGCTCGGAAAAAAGCAGCCTGGTTTCAGAATCGAAGCCTTCCTCGAACCTGGCCAGTTTCTTTCTCAACACATCTTTCTGAAAAAGCTTTTCCTTGATCCAGATCGGCACCGCCATGGCAAAGCTGGCAAACCCTCGCGGCGCAAAGGCAACATAGGTTTCCAGCAGGCGCTCGAATTTAATAAACGGCTTATCGTAAAAGACGACGTGATCTACACCCTCGAGATCACAGCCCGCCGCCTCCAGACAATAGGCGATAGCATTCGATGGGAAGGCGTCATCGTGCTTCTTACGGGTAAATCGCTCTTCCTGGGCAGCAGCGACAATATGCCCGTCCTCGACCAGCGCCGCGGCACTGTCGTGATAAAAAGCTGAGATACCGAGAATGCGCAAAATCTTGATCTAAAAGATGGTGTAAATAAAGGGCGCCACAGCCGACCCCTGAGCCAACACGATCAAACCACCGAAAACAAGCATCAGGATGATGATCGGCAGCAGCCAGAACTTTTTACGCGCCCTCATAAAGGCCCAGAGTTCACGCAGAAAAGACATCCATAACTCCTTAAAACTGGTGTTTCATGCTCTCGGGCGCGGGCCCGGGCGGTTGACGTTCGATCCAATAGCTTTTCGCCGCCGGATCTTTCTTCAGATGCAAAAGGTCTTTTCCCATGGCTCGCATAATAAGCCCCGTCGGCGTCACTGCGCAAAAAAACATCAACCCCATAACGATGGGGTTGACGATTTTATGAAGCAGCTCGCCAAACCGCATCCACAGACGGTTGAGCGGCGCCAGAATCGCGGGCCGGGCAAAAGACACAACAAGGAAAATAACGGAGACGGCCAGCGCCCAGATGCGCGCCGTCCCCCCATTGAGCAGAGGCCACAGCCCGATCAAGGCAAAGACGGCGGTAAAAACCAGTCCGAAGGAGCGGTCCGAAGGCCCTTCCGCCTTTTCGTCGGAGGAAAAGCCTTTATCAGCTCGACGTTTTTCTTCCATATGTCTATATCATCATCTAGGAAAGGATCATCGCCCAGGAAAGGGTGCATCCAGCATCAAAGCATGAGTCTCTCAAAGACTGATTAACCTAATCAGGCAGATAGCGCAAGTTGAGCCCGAACAAGAAATTTTTTCTCTATGGGATACAGGTGAGATCATTATGCAACTGCCGACGAAAATATTTTTGGCAGACTTGGGGCATACGTACTCCGTCAACGAATCGTCTTTGCCTGTTCCCCTGAATATTGGCTATATCAAAGCTTATGCCATGGCCACCCACGGCAAAAGCGTTGATATCTCCCTGTTTAAGCACCCTGAAAAATTTCTTTCTCGAATTGCCGATGAGAGGCCCGAAATAATAGGCTTCTCCAATTATGGCTGGAGTGAAAATCTCAACATTGCAATCGGGCGGCACGTCCGCAAGCTCCTGCCCGATGCCCTCATCATTGCCGGGGGGCCCAATATAGATAGCGAACCCGCGCGACGCATGGCCTATCTCAACCGTCATGACTATGTCGACTTCCTGATTATCGACGGCGGGGAAGAGCCATTCTCTGAAATGATTGAGTGGCAGCGACATGCGCGCGGAGATCATACGCAATTGCCCAAAAATATCGTTTGGCGCAAAGGCGATGAAATCCATTTCACCGGCGAGCGCCACCTCGGAAAAGTTATAGACAATATCGACTCTCCCTACCTCGGGGGATATCTCGACGAATTTCTTGAAGCGGGCATGATCCCGATGTTTGAAACCAACCGGGGGTGCCCTTTCAAATGTACCTTTTGCGCCTGGGGCGCAGCTTCCAAAGACATGGTGAGACGCTTTGACCTGGAAACCGCACTGGCCGAAATTGATTATGTTTCTTCCCGTTCAAAGGCACGCAACTGGATTGTTTGTGATGCCAACTTCGGCATTCTTAAGAGAGATGTGGAAATTGCCACGGCTATTCGACAGGCCAAAGACAGAACCGGATGGCCCGACAAATGCCATATATGGCTCGCCAAGAATGCGACGGACCGTAACCTAGAAATTGGTGAAATTCTTGGTGATATGACCGTGCCCGTCATGGCCGTACAGAGTTTAACCGAACAGGTCATGGCCAATATCAAGCGCGACAACATATCCACGGATACTTATATCGAATACCAGAAGAAATTCCATCGCATGGGAAGCCGCACCTATTCTGACCTCATCGTGCCATTGCCAGGCGAGACTCTGGCAACGCACATCGACTCACTGAGAAAGCTCTGCGATTTCGGAGTTGATATTATCCAGAGCCACAACATGCGTCTCCTGGCGGGCGCGGAAACGAACTCAACTGAGACGAGAAAAAATTACGACTTCAAAACCAGATATCGCCTGATACACGGCGATGCGGGAATCTATAACTGCCCTGACGGAACGAAGTTACACGCATTCGAGTATGAAGAGAGCCTGCGCGGGACATCTACGATGAAAGAGGATGATCTCTTTTATCTACGAAAACTTCACTTCCTGATCGACATCGCCTGGAATACGGAAGTTTACAAGCCTCTACTCAAAACGGCCCAGATCTACGGCATAAATCCCGTAGACGCGCTACAAAAACTGCTTCAATCCTGCGGCGAAAAAGAGCCTGACTCAGGTCCGGAAACTTTATCCGTCACAGAATTTTTTACCCGGTTTGATCATGAATCGCAGGAAGAATGGTTTGATAGCGCCGACGAGATCGAAACTTACTTTAATGACAAAAATAACTTTTCACGGCTTATTAATCTGGATTTTGAAAAACTAAATATAAAACACAGCCTGGTTTTACTGCAGGAATTCAAACCTGCGTTTGATGCCGTCATTTATGAAGCCATCAAGTCATTTAATCAGATTCCAGACTCTATTCTAAAGGCCATCAGCGACCTGAATTTTGCAACTTTTCCACCGATCCAGGAAGAAGCGGCGATGAGGAAAATAGAAATACCCGCCAACCTGCTTGAGCTTGGCGAGGAAACGGTGGACGGCTTTACCCTTCTTGAAGATAAAAAAACCCTTAAGCTGGAAGAGCATAAAAATAGAAGGGAGCTTCGCGAAATAATCGGCAGAACAGGCAAACAAACTCTCTCAAAGATTATGAACACGCAATCCTTTAGCCTTCGGGACCTTCAGCTTACGTTCAAGGGGAGCCCGGGATTTAGTGCGGTTTTTAGGCAGGTCATCTGACTTTCTTCATGATCAAGGTTGGCTGACGCGCGTTTCGCACGCTCTGCATGTCATAGCTCTCGCCAAACTGCTCGAAGAACTCGTTCACCGCCAGACCCTCTCCCGGCCAGGATTCGTTGTTCCACTGATCAAAGGCAAACAGTCCACCCGTTGCAAGCCGGCTATGCATCAACTCAAGAATTACCTTGGTCGGTTCATAGAGGTCCGTATCGCAATAAATAAAGGAAAAAGTGAGAGGAGACTTTTTGCTTAGAACCTGGGGCAGCGTTTCCTGAATCAATCCTTTATGAATAACAATATCATCCTGCAATCGATACAGGTTTATAAGATCGGCCAGCTCCTCATAGCTTCCCTGATAGGTTCCTCTACTCGATTCTGCAGAACCATCTTCGTCAGTGAAACTCTCCAACCCTTCAAAGCTCTCGAAACAATGCACAGTTTTGCAACCATTGGGGTCATAAACATGCAACAACTTGGCGAGAAACATAATATTAGCACCTCGCCAGGAGCCAAACTCCGCTACGTTGCCGGGCGCATCAAGAGTCGAGCGGAACGCATCGGCGATGGCCATGAACCGGCCAATGTTTGCAATCCCGGCGTAAAGAGGCCAGTGATCAATAACCGACCACAACTCACGAGGTCCGTATTTCTCGGACAACTGGCGGCGCTCATCCAAATAAACTTTATCAGACGCCTCAAATTTCATTCTTAATTATCCCCAGGATTTTTATTTATACAAATTTACGAAAATAAACATGCGCACCAGACAGCACATTAATTTATACTCCAGCACAATATAGATTTCTCTAAATATCGGTTTGTAATTTTATGCCTGACAAAACCAAGTCACTTTCTTTCCGTGTTTATACGCTTCTTCTACGGGGGCTCACATCGTTTCTTCCCTGGAAAAAAGAAAGCCCCTGATCGCAAAATTTCACAAGCTGTATTTTCGCACGGAATACGTTGAAACCAGGCGCAGTGATGGGCGAGCGGTCTGTCTTTCCCTCCAGGAAACCGACAAGCTTTTATACGGCGCCGATCACAAGAGATTTAACAAAAACAACTTCTATCCCGTTATGCGAAGCTTGATCAAGCCAGGCTCTATCGTCATTGATGTCGGCGCATCCTACGGAGATGAAGTCATTGAAATGTCCGATCTCGTCGGGCCAGACGGAACTGTCTATGCAATCGAACCTAACCCGATTGCCTTTCCGGCCCTGCAAAGAACCGTCGCGCTCAACGGGCTGAAGAATGTTGTTTGCATAAATAAAGCCGTTGGCACAAAAAATGGCTATGTAGATTTCGACAACAGCCGGGAAATCGTCTCCAACAATTACGCTTCGCCCGGACAAGAGAACGCAATCGCCTGCATTTCCCTTGATTCCCTATGGGAAGAAGAAATAAGTCCAAAAAAGGTGTCCCTGATAAAGATAGACACCGACGGGTTTGAAATTGAAGTTCTCAAAGGGGCCGAAGGCATTCTAAGCCATAATACAGACTGTGAAATCATCTCTGAATATCTGCCGCATCTGGATTACAGCGGATTTAAAGGAAAAGACACCCTGCATCAGTTCCAAAAAATGGGCTTAGGCATACATAAAATTCAAATGGCTGCTGTTCCTATTGACGAACAGGATTTTGATGAGCTCATAAATGAAATGGACAACCCCCTGTTCATGATCTCTCACGATCTCGTTCTGAAAAAAATAAAGAAATAAATCCGCCTTCCGACAAGCGATTATCAGGCGGCTGTTTTTAGGCTCCTCAGCCACAATTCCGTGCCGATGAGACGTTCGAGAACCAGCCCTCCCCCACGATTACCAGCCCGCATGGCCGCAACCAGATCGCCCAGCTTTTGACGATCGGCATATTGGCCGAGCCGAGAATCACTCCCCGTAAGCGCTTCCAGGTAGCGCCCGGTGCCCTTTTCATCGGCCAACCACTCATGATAAGGCAGCCACAAACCGATCTTGCGCCGATGAATGAGGTCGGAGGAGAGATAGTCGCCGGCAATCTTTTTCAGCAACGGCTTGGTCACCCCGCCCGGTGCGCGGATATCTCGCGGCAGGGCGTTGACCGCCCGCAAAAGCGGCAGATGAACGAATGGCACCCGAGCCTCGACCGACGCCGCCATGCTCATCTTGTCCTGACGCATCAGCAGGGATTCCAGATAAGCGCTTTGATCGACAGCAAAAAGCCGGTCGCGGAAATCTTTAAAACGGCGGCTGGCCGCCTCCCGTGCACCACTTCCGGGGATCAGACCGGGAAAGACGCTCTGCACAGATTTGAAATCGTGATAGACGGATTCGTAAACGGCGGCGTCCCGCCCACCGATGCGGCGCATCCCCGCAAAGGGCCACGTATCGGGCATTAAGCCCGTCGGCAGGACCCGGGAGAGGCGTTCCTGCCACATGGTCTTACGCCAGCGGCCATAACGCAGATAGCCGCCAAACATCTCATCGGCCCCCTCACCGGTCAGCACCACCTTTGACGTCTTGGCGATGCGATCGCAGAGCAGCATCAGGGTAACGCAGCCCCCATGGGGCACCGGGCCTTCCATGTGGCGCACCGCCCGAGGCAGGGCCTCGGCATAGGCGCTTCCGGTGATTTGCATTTCATGATGATCGAGACCATAACGCTCGATCACCATCTTCTGATAGGGCGTCTCGTCATAGGCATGGCCCCCAAGCCCGACCGAAAACGAGGTGAGCTTGCCTTGGGTTGCCGGAGCCGCCATGGCGGTAACAAGGCTCGAATCGACGCCACCGGAGAGCTGGACCGTATAACCGACATCACTTGCCAGATGGGCGCTTACGGATTTTGCCAGGGCATCGCATATCTGCGCTTCCGCATCCTCGGCACTCAAATTTTCATTAGGCTCAAGGGTATCGAGAGGGTCGCAGAAACGGCGCCTCTTTATCGCCCCGCCATCCAAGGGGACGCTGACCAATGTGCCGCCGGGAAGGCGCTCAATTCCCTTGATGTTGCTTAGGCTTCCCGCCGCCCAGCCAAAGGGGATGAGCTCGGCAAGCGCTGCCTCGTCAACCCTGGGCGGGGAAAGGCGATAGAGGGGCCGCATCTCGCTGGCAAAGGCCACCCGGTCACCGTCTTTCAGCATATAGAGCGGCTTTATACCGAGAGGGTCACGGGCGACAAGGGCAACACCGCGATCACGATCGACCAGAGCCAGGGCATACATGCCCTCTAAGCGATCAAAAAATCCCTCGCCCCACTGACGATAGCCTTCGAGCAAAACCTCCGTATCGCCGTTCGTGCGGAAGGAAGCGCCTCGACCTTCCAGCTCCGCCCGCAGAGTTTTGTAATTATATATCTCGCCATTGAAGACCAGGGTGCAACGGCCTTGCCTGTCATTCATCGGCTGATCGGCGCCAGCACCCGGATCAAGGATGGCGAGGCGGCGAAAGATCAGCCCCCAGCCCGACGCTTGGGCACGGCCACCAGAATCCGGCCCGCGATGGAAAAGATCATTTTCCATGGCATCGAGCAGGGCGGGCTCAAAATTCCGCCCCGGCTCAAAAAGAGCTGCAAATCCGCACATTTATTGATGTCCCCCGGCAGCGTCCCGCAAACGCGCCACTCGTTCGATCTGTTCGGCGTATTGATCGGCGATCACCGGCAAGGAGAAACGCTCGACGGCAATCCTTGCCTGCGCCGCCAGACGGCACGCCCAGTCCCGGTCATCGAGCAGACGAGCCATCGCCTGAGTGAGAGCGACCGGATCGGCGACCGGCACCAGGAGGCCGGTCTTGCCATCCTCAATAATTTCTTCTGGGCCATGGGGGGCGCGGGCAGCAATGACAGGAACCCCCGCTGCCATCGCCTCGGCCAATACATGACCAAAGCCTTCCCAGCGCGAAGAAAGAACGAAAAGATCCGTATGGGCAAGCCAGCGCTCGGGCCGGGCATCGAATCCCGGCAGATGCACCCGCGCCTCAACGCCGAGATTTTTAGCCTGAGCCCTCAATGCCGCCCGTTCTTCCCCTTCGCCGAGAATCACCAGGCGTATTGAGGAATCGGCAAGCGCGGCAAAGGCCTCGATCAGAATATCGAATCCCTTTTGCCGATGAAGACGGCCCATGGCGAGGATTATCCGGCCTTCGCCCTCCAGTGGCGCGGGCTCACGGCGACAGCTTTCAACTGTGGCGGCCAATCCTTCGATATCCACCGGGTTGTGAATGGTCACTGTGCGCGCGGCTTCAAGCTCGTAATCCTCGACCAACTCGCGGCGCACACCTTCCGAAAGCGCGATAATTGCATCGGCTCGGCGATAGGTCAGGCCGATTAACTTACGATGCAGGGAGCCGATATCGTCGCGCTCACGATGGCTGTTGGTCTCCCGCAGAATAATCTTTGGGCGGTGCGTCTGAGAAAAAGAGGCAAGCGCGGCGATGACATTAGCATCGGCCATGGTGGCAAAGACCACATCTGGACGGGCGTCGTGGATCAGCCGCCGCAGGGGAAGAATGGCGTAGCGCACCCGGCGGACACCGAGATCAATCAACGGCACCTGAGCAGAAAGCCAGGTTCTCGCCGGACCATCGGCGCGGGCGGCAACCAAAGTCGGCGAAACCCTGTCTTCGGGCAAAGCACCGGCGAGATTGACGAACGTCCGCTGCGCTCCACCACCATCGAGGTCGGGCAGGAACATCAGAACCCGGCGGGGGGTATTAGTCATGGTCTAGAAAAAAATTAGTCTTCACCGGATATCCGCGAACTGATGAGGCTGGATAAATTTTGAAAAGTCGTTGTGCTCTCGATATCTCCAGATTTTAAATGGATCCCCAGATGTTCTTCAATGTAGAGCATTAACTCGATATGGCGAAGCGAGTCCCAGCCGGGCGTGATATCCAGTCCGGCATGCTCAATATTCGTCTGGGGCGGCAGCTTGAAGAAGTTTTTGACCAGGCTTGCAAGGTCTTCCCCATCTGAATGTCTTTGTTCCAGAAGCTGCCCAGACCGGTGAACGGGCTCATTCTCCAGCTTCTTACGCGCCGGCCCGCCGTCAGCATAAAAGCCATAGCTCCCTCGCTTTACACCGGAGGACTCCAGCCAGATATACCCTTCTTTAGAAGAGTCATTCCCATCGATTATTTCAGAAACCAAAAGGTCGGAAACTTCCTCTGGCTCCAGGACGGACATATCCTCGGCCCGGTAGTCTTGCGAAAAGGATGTCGCCACAAAGCCTGGCGCCACCGTTAGCGGGCGCACCCCATAAGAACCATAATGTCGACGCAAGCCTTCCATATAACTTACTGCAGCGGCCTTAGCGGCAATATAATTCGCCCATTTTGCCGAACCAACTTGTAGGGCAGAAGATCCGATCAAAGTTACAATTCCTTCCTGCCGACAAAGCATTCCGTGCAAAAGCGCATTTCCCAAGGCTTCGATCGCTTGATAATTGACAGCCATAAGCGCGTCCATGGGTGATTCCACCGGCGGGCTGGCGGCATGGACAAGACAGGTTACTTCTCCGTTTTCATTGACCAGATCAACCAGCTTTCTTAGGCCCCTGCTTGAGGCAAGATCAGCCTTGACCGGCTTGGCCTCAACGCCGTCAATTCTGCACTGCTTTGCCAATTCTTCCGCCGAGGCTCTGTCCGAACAATAATTCAGAATTAGATTCCAGCCATTTTGAGCAAGTCTTTTAGATACCGCCCGACCAATCTCACCGCTTGCGCCGGTCACAAGTGCCCAACGGTTATCCTTGCTGTTCTTTATCTTCCAGGGGGCAGGTTTTTCGGTCTTGTCCGGCGGCGGAACATGGTCACGAATCGCCACCCTGATATCCGCCTCAAGAAAAACCGTTTCCTTATCAAAGGCGAGTACCCTCAATGTTAGAACATTTGCAAGCTCACCTCTCGCCACTACTTTTGCCGAATAGGTAATTTCTTGGTCAAATTTTATTGGGTTAATTGCCCGCAGGTTGGACCCCAGATATAGGGCCCGTCGACCAGGCAACACCATCCCGGCGATTGCCGACAAAGGCGCCGCCGCCAGATGCACTGGAACAATCGGTTCACTGAATTCCGTTTGCCGCGCATGTTTCAGGCTAGAGTGAAGCGGATTCCAGTCACCGCTTAATTTCGCAAAGGCCATATAATCGGCACGACTGAATTTTCTCCTGAAGACCACATAGTCTCCAACGGAAAAATCTTCCAACTTTAGGTCTCGATTACGCATTCGGCCCCCCTTTCTCAACATGATCAATGAGTTTAACCCAAGAAGGCGGAGGCTTAAGGGCCCCTAAAAGATTTTGTTGCCATTCGCCTTTCTTTCTTCCCTTGGTAAATCCATGGCCGGAATACAGTCCACGTACCGGCTCATTTCGTTCCGTCGGGATAACTCTACCCCAAAGACTCTTCATTCCCTGGGACAAAGCGTATCGCGAAAGCCAGTGCAGAACAGCGGTTTCAACGCCGCGGCCCAGAACCCGGCAAGAGAGCAGAAAACTGTCTATTTCCGCCACTTCCGGAGAGGACGCGTTGAACCTTATTGTCGCAACGCCGATATTCTCCATCTCCATGAACCGGTCTTCCAGGCCAATTACAAAAACGCCCCCCCTCTTGGGCTCCGCCAGAGACACAAGCTCGGCGCTGCCATATCGCCGGGTTGTTGCGTTGAACTGATTGGTTTTTGCCATTAGCTGAACGGCCCGGGCCATGTTTTTCTCGTTCAGAGGGAAGATATGCACCTTGGCATCAAGGGAAGCATAAAACTCATCGAGGCTTTCAACCTTTCCCCGAAGATTTTCGATTTCACGCCGGCGACGATAACTCTTCGCCCGCTTCTTGTCCTCGGCGGTCAAGGATAGACAGCCCAGGTAAGGGCTTTCCATTATCGTTTTAGCAAAAAGCGCCGGATCATCAGGAAGGTCGATCACCTTTACTTCGGGAAGCTGCTGGCGAATGTGCTCACGCTCTACCGGATTGTCATCGACAAAAGCAAAACTCTCCAGACCCAGATTCAGCTCAGCCGCAATGCTCTCGACATTCTGCCATTTCGGCACCCAATTGATG
This sequence comes from Rhodospirillaceae bacterium, assembly GCA_018663165.1. GTDB lineage: Bacteria > Pseudomonadota > Alphaproteobacteria > UBA11136 > UBA11136 > JABJES01. The sequence goes on along the minus strand of JABJES010000259.1, from coordinate 18,545 downwards.
CGGTGGGAAACCGCATCCTTAAGGGTGAATTCCATGTTCTCAAGGCTATTCATTGCTTTTTGAACATGGCTTTCATCATTCTTGCTGCAGATGGCGATAGCGATGCCGCGCTCGGATAACCGCTTGAGAAGCCGCTGCATATCCTGATAGGCATTCCCTGGATAATCTCCGCCCAGATGAAGATTCTCTATGCCGTCTTCACCCAGAATCCCCCCCCAAAGCGTATTATCCAGATCTACCACAAGCACGCGCGCAGTGCGCCCCAAGACCGCCAGCACCATCCCCGCGTATTGTTCGGAGAGATGCCGGGAAAATCCACGGCCAAAAGGAAAACGGCCGAGATACCATAATCTCTCATCAACCACAGGCCCTTCGCTGTAGGTTGCTGCTGCCTGAGCCGTATCAAACAGGTAAACGTTCTCCCGGCTTCCCAGCACATCTTGAATAATTTGGTTGGCCCGCAACACGAGAGCGCCACTTTTCTTCGTATCGGCCTGGCCAAGAGACGACGCCTGCAATCGGCAAAACATATTTACGATAACAGCGCCTTTGTCATCGACCGAGAATTTGGAGATTGCCTCCGCATAATTCCTGACTTGCCCCTCTGCACTTTCCCGATCCAGCGCATCCTCTATACAACCGACGCCAAGAACGTCTTCTATACGGTCAACAAAGAAGGCTATATCGGGTGACGGCTTATGAAGGCGCGAACGTGGGTCCAGCAAGTCCTGCCACAACTGGCCATAGTCTGGCGTGTAAATGTCAACAGCCCGGTCCCTGATGCAATCGCCAACGGCATCGGCGATGGCATCAGCCATAAAGCTTACATTGCGCATCCCCAGGACGGCCAGCCGCAAGGGGCTGTTTTTCTGGCGTGCGGCTTTCTGCTTCAACGCAAGACTCACCTGTTGTCCCCTGCGAACAAAAACAAACGGGTCCTTGTCGAGAAGCGACCTGCTGACCTTTGCCAGGGCCTGGCACTTTACCGATTCCATCCTTCCATGCCCCAGATGGACGGAAAGTATCTCTCCTCTTTCACGCAATACTTTAACTGCAGAAGAAAAATCATTCTCCCCATCGAGGTTAAGATCACGGACGAACATTTTTGCCCGTGTTTTCTTCGATCCAGATTTGTCGACCACCTGCCCCATGAACGTCTTGTAGAAGCGGTATGGAACCTTAGCCTCTTCCTCATACCGGTGAAATTGCGTGCAGTGCTCCCAGTCTGTGCCTACGACGATTAACCGCGCGGCAGCTTTCTCAAAAAAAGCAAAAACTGAATTCTTTCCAAATGTGGTGCTGTTCGCACAAGCCACTATTTTCTCGGACTGTGGCCCGATCACAGCGAATGAATAGATCGGATGCGCCGTTCTACACGCCCCATCAAGGCCCAGAACCCATTCTCCCAATACGCCTGACTCGGAAGGAGATCGCCGGCTGTCGTGGCCTTGCCCCCGGCAAAAACCGAATGTAAATGTCGGCACTGCTATGGTGACGCCTCGCGCTGACAATTCTTTAAGCGGAGACAGCAGGGCCCATTTCGCCGTCGATGGATCACAGCCTAAATGAACAAGCGAGGAATGAACAACCAGAAGCTTGTCAGATGGATCCATCACAGACTGAAGCGACTGCATGACCTGTTTTCTGTTCAGAAGAGCAGGTTTCAACTCTTGCCCTCGCGGCCGAGATGCCCGAGAGGCACAATAAGCCCGGCTTTGGCGCATTGTTGGGCAGCATTACTTATCTGATCAATGGAGAGTCCGCTCAATCTGGCAATCTCGGCAATCTCCCTCGTGCCGTCGGAATAATTCAAGACCCACATCATGGCTGATATCTGTTCACGATCTATCGTTCCCAAGGAAGGATAAAGCCCATGCTTACTGAGCTGCGGTTCGCATCTCGAATCAACACGATCCCAGACTTCACTCTGCTCAAGGGTCTCCATAATTTTGGCATATACCCCGACGGTATCTGACATCGCATTGAAATCAATAAAGTTTTTGTCATCCATTGAGGTGTGGTATTCGGCGTAATCCCTGTACATTGTGCGCATCAGCGACCCCACGGGGAGGTTAAACCCCGGAGAACAATATTGCCGCTCATCACTGCCGCCATCAGGAAAAAAATCGTGAACTTTATATGCGTCAACACGCTCATCGACCTCCAGCACATGAAGGGCTGCCCGATCAGTCAGGTGATTTCCATGCCTTGTTTTTTTGTAGTTGAAGGGGCCACTGTCGCCGACACACGTCACAACATATCCGGCCAGGAGATTCTTCTTGAGCTCATCCCCCCTAAGCTGTAAGTAAGCCACGCTTCCAATCGTTTCGGGCAGAAATAAAAATCGGTAAGTAAAACGACGCTTTTCCAGCGACTTAAGCTCCCGATAGAGAAAAGCGCTGACCAGCGGTCCGGAAAGCTCATTATTCGCCATAGACGGATGGCAGGTATAGGTTGAGATCAGAACCTCGCTCTCCGTCTCTCCGGGCAACACCGCTTCGCCAATCGTCAGACTTCCCTCAATGAGATCCGTATCAATAACAACCTGATAATCTCCCTCTGGCAGGGCATCCCGTTGAATGTGGCTGAGGCAAAATCCCCACCGCGGCTCATAATAGCTTGTCACATATGGAATTGCCTCAGGCAAATCCGGCCTGCTGTATAGATGCGCATCCAGATCACGGCGACTAATTACGCCTTGGAAGGGAACCGAATAATTCACCAGATGCAGATTATTTTCCGCAATATCAAGTATTCGCTTTCCGCCTGGATCGATAAGATAGGCTTCACGAACCACCCATTCCTTAGGCACGACCCAGTCGAAACATTCCGTGCCCGAAGGGATCTCGATCCGTTCAAGGGGAATAATTTCTGACAGAATATCGTGACTCCGGCGCACACCCTCGCCGGTAATGCTTCTCAGAATCGGCCACAACCGGTCGAAATATTCTTCCAGTTCCTCTGGCGCAACCACTGCTTTCATCATCGGGCCTTCACCTAACGCTTTCTGAATAACCACCAGTTTACGTCATCAAATCCAGTAGTGCGTTTCCAGAAGAACCCGTCTGCAACCAATTGCAGATCGGCAAATCCATCAAGCCATAATCCGCCGTAGTCCCGCTTAAAAAGCATATCATCGTGGCCGTGGTAAGAAACAGTGGCCGGAGTCGGCGAGAAATATTCCAGACTGAGAATATATTTTTTTGCCACCCGATGTATCTCCCGATAGGAGTCATCAAGAGAGTCATCTGGAACGTGAATCAGGACCGTGGAAGTAAACGCTAAATCAACCTCGCCGTCCTTGAAGGGGAGGCTTGCGGCATGCCCGTTAAAAACATGATCCGCTGGAAGAACATTGTCTTTGATCAGAGTTTCACGCGCACTCTCATTCGGCTCGACCGCATACAGGTCGGCTGATGTAAGTTGTGACAATCCCCGAAGATTCAATCCGATATTTGCGCCTATCTCCAAAATAGATTCAGGCGGGTCCCCCTCCAGGTGGGCCAATATCTTGGCAAACCCGCGAGCGACATATTTCGCCCTCTCGGAGGTGGGGGCGTTTCTTTCTATATATTCGCTTCCGAACTCACCTCTCCATCTCTGAAGCAGTTCGTTTTCACCGTTCTTTTTATTCATGTTCCCGCATTCATGTTGTTTGGATAAATAAAACAGTCGTCATCGCAATTGGTTATCTTGATCTTCATTGACCAGCAGGCGGCGAATCGGCATCGGGTCATAATTCTTACTTTTCCCAAGTATAGAATCGGCAAGAGCATCCTGGTTCACAAAAGGACGATTATCGGAATCCCATTCCGCTTCAAGCGTGTGACACCGTGCATTTACCAATGGCCGGACACTTTTTGAAAAGCCGGAGATCCCCAGGTCGATCAGAACGACGCGCCGATCTGTGCATAACGATTCCCAAAATGTCGTGCTTGGCGGATAGTCAAAAATGAAAATATCCGTATCTTCAATCAGATCCTCAAACTTTCCGTAATTAGTGCTGGCAATGCCCTCAAGAGGATGCCGCTTCCCCTCCATGAGGCCCTCTGGATGCGGCTTGCATATTAGATCGATTGGAAGCTTATTGAGGTTCTCGGCAAGATCCATCTGCCAGTTAAGATAGACCGTGTCCTGAAGCAAATTGTGGAATGGATGACGGAAACCGATGAGGGCGCTTGGCGCATAAACGACTCGCAACTTACTTCCCTTGTGCAGTTTCCGGAAAATGGGGACTTTTTTATAAGTTGGGTCGCCGTGATGGCCGATGATTTTAGTCTCCGCCAATGGCGCAAGGAGCTTTGGCCCTCCGGATTCTATAATTGTCTCTGCGGCCTGGCAGGTTGCTGCAACGTATTCCGTAGAAGGAAACAGCTCAATAAGCGCGAATGATTCCGGGCAATCTATCAATCCGTTAGATCCGCCATGGTCAAACCGACGCACAGTTCCTCCGCGGCGAATAACCTCCAGACCAATCGCACGTGAGGCATATCCCCCTCCCGTTCCGGCCCATATGGCTTCGGGAAGTCGCTTTAACTGCCGGAGCGAGGAAAGATCCTTAGAGGCCGAGGCCAGATAGCGGCTGATAAGCTGATCGAGAAGAAATTGCGCCCGGCCCAATACAGGCTCTGTAATTGAAAAGCCCTCTAAAAGCAGGTGTCGAATCTTTTCAGAGATCGGCTTTAAATCTGTCCGAGGCACCCCTTCATATTTTCTAGCCTTTTCCAACAGAAGAAAATCATGGGAATAGCCGAGTGATACGCCATTAAAAGCCGCGTAGTCCCGCAGCATCGCATTATGCGTAATTGCAGTTGCATCCGGGAAAAGCACTGTCGTTGGCGTGCGCCACCATGGCGTCCAGGATGCTATACGCGCAACTCGCCTCAACCAGGGATAACGAACGCGGGAATCCGGGAAGGCAGAAAATGGCCGCTCAGGAATTTCCTTATCTTCCGGCCACTCCCCCTGCAGGTAAAGAAGCTCTGGTTCCTGACCGACAAAGTGGTCGCCTGCTTTCTGAGGTGCCGCTATCGCTGCCGCTGTGAGAATAATCGCCCGCCCCCGAACCATGATCCCATGACCTGCCAGCACAGCTATATTGCGCAGATCCTGGTCCTCTATATTGGCAAGGAACCTTACGAAGGCCCTCAGTTGGCTCCGCAAGAGTTTTTCGCTTTCAGCATGCGCCAGAGGCCAGGCGACCTTTGAGCGCCAATCCGGCATTTCAAACGCCGTTGCAAGATCAGCAGGCACTTCTCTTAAGGGCATGACGTATCGTCTGAAGCCAAGCCGACATAAACAGGAGAGGGGACATCGGCGCTGATCTTTAAGATTTCCGGATATTCAGAAAACAGGGCACACAATTCCGGAAACCCGAATTCAGGCTGGCTCGCATAAAGCCGGTCGTAAACGGTCTTCACCATTTCATAATCTTCGGGCGTATCGACCACCAGCCTCCAGTTTCGACGGTCTGGAATCCCCCCCAGAATCAAGCTGGGATATTTCTCCGGCCGCCGCCATATATAAGGGGTTACGTGCTCCCGCTCATAGGGGTCTGTCGCCTCTTTCTCGGCTTCAAAAAGGATGTCCGCCGCCAAAACCTCAGTATCAAAACCAAGGGGGAACCCGCGCTCTATGGAAGTTCGCGCATAGACGCCCCCTAACGCCCGAAAGGCGGCAAGCACAGATTCGCTAACGGCGGGATCAACCAGCGGGCAATCCGAGGTAATCCGAACAATCGTATCTGCCCTTGTTTCACGGGCGGCAATCGCCGTTCGGGTAAGCACATCGGCCTCTGGCCCCTTGATAATCGTCAACCAGTCCAACCCCGATAGAGCCTCAATCAATGGGGCACTATCATCACTGTCCGGTACGGCCGCGGCTATTTCATCAATCCCTTTTATGCGCTTAACCCGCTCAAGCATCCTGATGATCAGCGGCGCCCCGGCCAACGGCTTCATAACCTTTCCAGGCAAGCGCGTTGAGTTCATACGAGCCTGAACAATCGCAACTGTTTTTCCAGATTGCATCATTAGCGCCTTAAAAAATCGGCAATAAGGGCCCGACTAAATGCAGCCAGAATACGAACATTTACCGTCCAGCTGAATCGCGGCTCATCTTGGCGCGGATGGATTGGAACTTCGACCAAATCATACCGGCATTTATCCCGCAGAGCCGCCAATGCCATTGCCGTATGAATAGATGGGTAATCCATCAGCCTGCCATATTTTTGATAGGTGAGTGCCGTAACCCCCTTAAGGCCGCAGAGTATATCGGGCACGCCGAAACGAAGGCGGGTATAGGCGCCAAACAGGCGTTCCGCCCACCGAGGTTGATGCTCACGCACGCCTATGACGAGCTCGGTATCCATATTTTCAAAACATGTGAAGACATGCTTGAGAATTTCCGGATCATGCTGTCCGTCGGCATCAATCGAAACAATGGCATCTGCCCCAAGCTCAATCGCACGTGCAAATCCACTGGCCAGAGCGTCATCGTATCCACGATTTCTGTCATGACGAACTACTTCCGCACCAGCTCTTTCCGCATTTACCACTGTTTGGTCCGTTGAACCATCATCGACGACGATTGTTCTGGCCGGCTGCGGCACCCTGCGAATGACATCGGCTATTGTGGAATCTTCGTTCAAGGCCGGAATAACGACTATAATTTTTACCACGATAAATAGATCTCAACCAACATCACTCAAGGAAATACAGTCACCTTCTGGGATTTCCCTGAGGGCGCTTTTCCCAATCAGCTCGTCAATGCGATAGGGAGGAAGCCCCTGTTCCGGACAGGGACGTAAGGATATTAACTTGTCCCGGGTTAGCGTTTCGCCCTCCGCGATTGGCTGTTTGGCGCGAAGCGCGCGGCGCTGCAAGACCACGGTCTCGCCCTCGTTCTTCATTACCTTCTTTTTCTCATCTCCAAGAGCGGCCTCCAATTCGCGTGTTCGATCCACCATCTCGCGCCAGTCTTTCGGGCCCATGGAGAAAGCGTGATCCGGCCCTTCTCTTCCCCTGTCATCCGTAAAATGCTTTTCAATTACCCGCGCGCCCAAGGCCACGGCGCCCAACACGGTAGAATGCCCAGGGGTATGATCAGACAAACCAAGCAAGACGTCTGGATATTCCCGTTCATAGGCCGTCAAAACGCGAAGCGCGATATATTTGAAATTTTCAAGGCTGGCCGTGTAATTGGTATTGCACTGCATAAGAACGATTTTATCGGTATGCTTCCGCGCAGCATCCATTGCGCGCCTCACATCCTCCGATGTTGCAGCACCAGTTGCAATGAGAAGCGGCTTTCCATCCTTGGCCAGGGTTTCTATGTTTTCAAGCCAGGTTATGTCGCCTGATCCAAGTTTCCAGGCACAGCTAAATTTAGATAGGTAAGGCACCAGACCAAGGTCATATGGCGCCGTAAAATAATCAATCCCCGCAACATCGCAGGTGTTTTTGAGTTCTTCCGTCCATTCGATGGGCAGGGAGGCATCCTCATACACCTCAAAAACACTCTTCGGCCATTTCTTCTGATGCGAGAGCTGGCCGGCAAGTGATTTGAATCCATAATCGGAAACAATGGTCCCGGCCTGAAAATTCTGGAATTTTGCCGCATCTGCCCCGCTTTCGGCGGCAAGGTGAATCAGATCCTTCGCCCGGGAAAGGCTTCCATCATGGTTAGCCGCGACATCTACGATAAAGTAGGTCGGCTGCTTGAAGCCAATTACATGACGACCGATCGAAATATCCTTGATCATAACAGAGAGACTTCCTGTTTTAACGTCGGCATGCTTTCCCCCAATTTTTTCTCCAGAGCTGAAACAGCCATCCTTAAATCCTTTGGACGCGGAGCCCGGTCGAAAATCTGATCAGAAGCGCCAATGCTTGCCGTTTCTGTCTGCAAGCCAAGATGAGCCGCCGCCGCAAAGGAAAAATCGGCCTTCGTCGCACCCTCCCGGCAACCGAGGTTATATATTCCCGTAATTTTCCGCTTAAGACACTCCACAATATAATGACCAAGATGGCTCATATGCAGGGGGGAAAAATAAACATCATCAAACAGAGTAATCTTGTTTCCAGCGCGCAGATTCTCAACAACGAAATCTGAAAGTGACTTCCTGCCGGCGGATCGAGAGGGGCCAAAAAAATTAGTCCTCAGGACCAGTGCATCTTCGTGTGCCATTGCGGATTTTTCGCCTGCAAATTTACTCTTTCCATAAACATTGATCGGCGAGGCCTCTTCTTCGGAATGCGGCCCCTCTGTATCTGGATATACCTGGTCGGTGGAAATATAGACCAGACTGGCTTGGCTCGGCAGCGACTGGGAAAGATTTTTAACCGCATCGCAGTTTATGGCAAAGGCGCGCTCCGGTTCCCGCTCGCAGAGATCGACATCCGTCAGACCCACCGAATGAATTACGATATCTGGCTGCGTTTCCCTGAGAATAGCGCGCACATCGTCGAGTTTCGTAAAATCACAGGGCCGATCCCCCCCACTAAGGCTCGAGACAACAACCGTGCCAAGACGTGTGGCTGCCTCGACAAGATAGGGCGCCAGGAGTCCTCTCCCGCCAGTGACCAGTATTTTCTGACTAGCGGACATTGGCCTTGTTGCCGAACAGAGTTCCCTTGCTCATCCGGGAATCATCTTCATTTCCGACAACATCGCTCGAAGTGTCTCTATGTCGAGCCAGTGATCGTTGGTATCGCTTGCATACTGGAACCCCTCGGCAACGGACTTGGCCCCTGCTTCGGCATGAGGCCCACGATCCCAAAAAGTCATCGAAGGCTCAATGATATAGCGATCCGAATATTCCAGAGTATTGCGGGAATCATCCTCGGAAATCATCATCTCGTGCAATTTTTCCCCCGGTCGAATACCAACGGTCTCCAGAGGAAGTCCGGGGGCAAGGGCCTCAGCAACATCAATGACCTTCATGCTTGGAATTTGCGGCACAAAAATCTCTCCTCCCAGCATCATGCCAAGGCTGGACAGAACAAAGTTCACCCCTTGATCCAGACTAATCCAGAATCGTGTCATCCGGGGGTCGGTTATGGGGAGCTTCTCAGCACCATCATGTATCAACTTTAGGAAAAATGGAACGACGCTACCCCTGCTTCCAAGTACATTGCCATAACGAACAACGGAAAACCGCGTGCCAACGCTGCCGGAAAGATTATTCGCCGCAACAAAAATTTTGTCGGAAGCCAGCTTGCTTGCTCCATATAAATTAATCGGATTCGACGCTTTATCAGTAGACAGAGCGACAACTTTTTGAACGCCCGTACGAATAGCCGCCTGCACAACATTTTCGGCACCGTGCACATTGGTTTTAATGCACTCAAAGGGATTGTATTCTGCCGCTGGCACCTGCTTAAGCGCTGCTGCATGAATAACGATATCCACTTCTCTCATTGCCATTTCGAGCCTCGACTGATCACGCACATCGCCAATAAAATAACGGATGGGCGGATATCGTTCCGGAGAAATATGTTGTGCCATGTCGTATTGCTTGGCCTCGTCGCGGGAAAAAATGATAACCCGGCGCGGACGCCATCTTTCAAGTACCGTTTCGATAAAACGCTGGCCAAATGATCCCGTGCCACCGGTGATCAAAATAGATTTGCCATCAAGGGATTCGTGATGTGTGTCGAATTTATTGATCAAGATCTTTTCCCGTTCATCCGTTACTCCGATCGAGCAAGCCCGCTGCTTGTTTCTTCGTATTTTTCTCCGTTTTCCGGGCATATCAGATCCGGCCCCAGGCGGTGCCCAGAAACAGATACCCAGCCAATTTGGCGCGCTGGATTGCCTGCAACCATCGCGTGGCACGGGACGTCACCCGTCACGACTGATCCTGCACCAACCATGGCATAACGCCCGATAGTATTTCCACAAATAATGGTGGCATTCGCCCCCAGGCTTGCGCCGACTCCAATAACGGTTTTTAGAAAATTATTTTCGCCACGAGGCAGGAAAGAGCGCGGTATTTTTACATTCGTAAAGACAACATTAGGGCCGATAAAAACATCATCCCCGACTGTCAGGCCATTATAGAGGGTGATGTTATCTTTTATCGTCACCCGGTCTCCAACCCTGACACCGCCTTCAACAAAAATATTGTGCGCCAACTTACATTCATCGCCAATAATCGCGCCATCGAGAATAATAGAATTCTGCCATATCCGGGTTCTCCCCCCGATCCGGGCACCAGCCGCAATTTCGGCACTCGAATGTATAAATGTTTCTTCGTTCATTTTTTTACCGACTCGATAAGGGTGCGGGCAACCCGCTCGACCTGATCCCGGCGCATCTCGGGGAAAACAGGCAATGACAGCACGCGACTCATAACCGCCTCGGTTTGCGGAAAGTCACCGGATCTGTAGCCAAGGCCGGCATAAGCCGACTGCAGATGCAGGGGGACAGGATAATGGATACCGCCGCCAATGCCCTTGTCGTGCATTTTTTTACATACAATATCCCGGTTCTCCACCTGGACAACATATAGATGATACACAGACTCGGCATCTGTCGCCGTTACTGGCAGTTGAATGTCATCCTGCCCGGTCAGGAGTTCTTTATACCAGAACGAAATTTCCCGACGCGCCCGATTCCATTCATCAATATAGCGCAGCTTAACCCTGAGAACGGCAGCCTGTATCCCGTCGAGACGGGAATTAACACCCTCGAGCGCATGATGATATTTGTCCAGCCGTCCATGATTGGCCCGCATGGATATGCGCATTGCCAAATCCTTGTCGCGCGTAAAAACGGCTCCACCGTCACCCCAAGCACCCAAATTCTTACCTGGATAAAAACTAAAACAGGCCGCGTCCCCCAAGGCGCCAGGTTTCTTCCCCTGCCAAGTCGCCCCATGGGCCTGGGCTGCATCTTCGATCACCGCCAGCCCTCGCATTGATGCCAGATCCATCACCTGGTCCATCGGCACCATCTGACCGTATAGATGAACCGGAACGATAGCCCGGCTTCGCTCATTCACCGCCGCCCTCGCCAAGTCGATATTCATCAGGCACGTATCGGGATCGATATCGACGAATACCGGACGATATCCAGCACCGGTAATAGCTTCCGTGGTGCCGATAAACGTGTTGCTGACAGTAATAACCTCACCAGAACCATCCCCCTGCCCAAGAACCTCGATCAGGGCCAAGGTTAATGCATCAGTACCGTTACCAACCAGGGCAACAGCGCCGCCACCGCACCAGTTTGCAAACTCCACCGCAAAAGCAGCATGATCCTCCCCTCCGATAAAGTCGGATTTGTTGACGCATGCCGCGACGGCTTCATCGAATTCCTGCTTGTGAGAAAGATAATTTGCTTGAAGATCAACAAGAGAAATTTGATCTTCTTCAGGCTTATGAAAAGCTTTCGGATTCGGCATTATCTCTTTCCCAACCTGACATGAGGCGTTGGCGCGCCGACAATAACTTCCTTACCGGTTTCGGTGGATTCGTAAATAGCCGTAATAAGCTCCAGGGATTTACGCCCCTCGGCGCCATCAACAAGCGACGATGATCGATCATGTATAACATCGACAACATGGGTCAAATATTCGACATGTCCAAAACCATAAACATCGGGAGGGTTCTCACGATATGTTTTCAACACCTCGTCATCTCCCGGCAAGGTTTCGTTAAAGTTCCATGCCTTCATCTCATTTACGGCAAAGCCTCCTATCTCAACATTCCCCTTTTCGCCGAGAATCGAGAGCGAGCCCTCAATATCTTTTGGCCGCGTTGCCGTGGTGGCCTCTACAACCCCTAGAATTCCGCCTTTGAACTCAATTATAGCGACGCCGGTGTCCTCAACTTCAATGTCCACCAACGCAGTGCTTGTTTTCGCGTATACCTTTACCGGCTCTCCGAGACACCAGGCCAACAAGTCAACATGATGACTTGCCTGATTGGAGAAAACCCCGCCATCGAAAGCCCAGCTTCCCCGCCATTCATCCTGATCATAATAACTCTGATCCCTGGTCCAGCGCACACGGACGGTGCCCATTACAATTTTGCCAAAACGGCCAGCCGTTAGCGCCTCACGCAATTTCTTTACCGGCAGGTTGTATCTGTTCTGTTTGACAACAAAGAGTTTAATCCCCGCCTCGTCACAACCCCTGATCATTCTATCGGCATCATCAAGCGTCAGCGCCATTGGCTTTTCAACGACCAGATGCTTTTTGTAACGCGATAGAGCCAATGTAACTTCCGCATGAAGGCCGCTCTCCGTAAGAACGGAGACGACACTCGTGTTTTTGTCCTCACACCGCATCATTTCATGCATATCGGTATAGAAGGGAACGCCGTGTTTTTCTCCAAGCGAGCGAGCCCGTTCTTCTTTGACATCACAAACCGCAACAAGATGCGCCCCCGAGACGTGCCCATCACCGAGAATTTGCGCATGCTTACGGGCAATTCGCCCACATCCGACAAGGGCAAAACCCAGGCTAGTGTTTTTTGTCATTTTTAAATATTTCCTGTAAGGCGCTACAAACCAAGAATCAACTCAACTTCCTGGCTAATTCTTTCATCCCAGCTTTTTAGAAAACGGGATGAAAACTTCTTTGCCCGCCCTGCCTGAGCCTTGATTCTTTCCCTGTCATCGGAAAGTGACATTAAAGCCAAGGCAAGGTTTTCAACAGGGCTATCCCGGCCGATCCGCAAAACTGCTTCTGCCGGAATTAATCTGTCGGTTTCTTCGTCCGTATGCATAGCCGGGTCGGAACCGAGAATAATCATACATTTTCCTGCCGCCAGGGCCTCTAGATTCGCATTAGAAAGATTTCCGAACATATTCAAGGAAACATAAATATCAGCGCGGGCAAGCCAAGCCGAGATGTCGCTATAGGGAACGGCCCCGGCAAGATACACCTTGTCTTGCGCAGAGGCAGCCTTGATTTTTTCAGCGAGTTCATCCTTAAGACCCCCGCCACCAACGAGGACCGCGCGTAGGGCAAGTGGGTTCTTATCCAGGACCTTGAAAATGGCTTCGATAAACTCTCGGCACCCTTTATTCCACTCAAGACGACCGACGAAAAGAACGATCGGCGGACCACTCAATGGATATTTTTCTTCAATGATTGCTTGGGCCTCTTCATCAGGAGCCCTAAAATCGACGCCATTGAGCCAGATCGACCGCGGCACAGCCGGCGCGATTAGTCCGTTCAGATGATGCTCCGGCCCACTGCCATCAAGTGTGCAGATGACACGATCAAAGGGAGAGTGATACAGCCACTTCTGGATTCCGCCCGGCCTTTCGGATATTTTTACCTGGTCTGGATGAAGGCCAAGCAGCCGCAAAACAACTTTACATAACCCCAGCCTTGCGAATACAGCGGCTGTCGGAAACGTCGCATTAGTGAAATAGGCGACATCGGGCCGAAATTTCAGATACAGCCAAAGGCACCGCAACAAATGCCCCATCTCGCGCAACTTTCCGTCAAGCTTTAACCGCGCCAGCCAGGGGCTTTGAACCCAGGGCAAAATAACAACCCGCCCCAAGGGAGAGAGATCAAACGACAGAAAACGGCTAAACCTGCATTCAGCCGGTTCCTTGGCGACAAAAACAGTCAACAGATCGACATTTTCATTCTTCCCCAGGGCCTCGAACAGCTTATATGCTGCCGGCACGCCCTTTGGTTGCCAAGCCCTCTCCGCCAGACCATCGGCAAACCCGGCAAACAGCCGCGAGACAACCATCACCCTGACAGGCGGCTTCATCGTCACATGTCTCTCATTGGGAAAGCGGCAACGGAGTGCCGTCAATATTCAGCCCTTTTTCCGCAAGGTAGGCCTCAACGTGCCAGCTTATGGCATTTCGATGACCGCGTCGGTCGTGGGCGACCTGCAAATACGGGCTTATCGCGTAATTACAGAGCACGTCCGTCCACCAGTCGAAATAACGTTTTTCAAATCGATGCCAACGCGCGCGACCTTCTTTTCCTTGCCAGATATATGGCAGATGGGCCGCCTTTAAAAGCAAGCGAACAAGGCGAGCCCATAAGGGAGTGATGGTTTTTGGGAACCGCCATTGCGGCCCCCATACGCCGCCCCAGTTCTTCTCCTCCAGCATGTCACGATAAAGACATTGCTGCTCCTTTGCCGACAACGGCATTGCCGCCCAAAAATCAAGATAGTCCTTATCCCAGAGCGGCAAGCGCCAATCAAACCCCTGCCATTCATAATTGCGCTGACCGGCGATAACGTATTTGACCTGCCGGTTTGAAAACTCCGACATCTCAAAAAGAGAAAAATCACACCCCGGGGCCGACAAGACCCCGCCGTTTTTCTCTATATCGTCAAGTAAGGCCCGGCAGATTTTTTCAATATTATCCGGCGTCTTCAGGCAGGCCCATAAATCAAAATGCTTGGCAATAAGGCCTTCAAGAATATTATCTATCCGTTCGGTCTCCGAGAGCGGGCCTCTTTGGTCGATTAAAGACGGGGGGATATGATTTCCAGAGAGATAGTCGCCGGACTGGCCATTGATAAAAACAGCATCCCTTGAAGCGTAGCCGCGTTCTTTCAAGCAACCGAGCGCATAATAATCCTGGATAAAAGGCACTGCATTCAGCTGATCAGCAAAATGGTAGTATTCCTTAAATTCCGGACTGGAAAATACTTTTGCCTGTTTTTGCGGCGAGTGATCAATAAAAATCCATGGGACATCTAGCTTTTTGGAAATTTTTCTAGCCGCCCGCGCTTCGTGATTTCCCTTGAGGCCGTAGGAAAAACATTTGATGCGCGGATAGCCCAATTCCTTCAGTGCCGAAACGACCAGACGGGAATCCAGCCCGGCTGACAGCGGCACAATGACTTCCCGTCCATCCAGGCCAGAAATCATCTTCCTGAAGGTTTCCAGAGTCACATCCGCTAGACGATTTTTCAAAGACGAATAATCCCCGCCATCGCCCTCATTTTCAGGCTGCGGCCTGTACATGTAATAATGCCGCCTGTCAGGCACCTCTCCTTGGCGAAAAAACACGGTTTCCCCGGATCCCAATGCTTCTATCCCCTTAAAACATACCGCCGAACCAATGGTAAAGCCCGCCATGCCGATCTGCAGTGCCGCTGATAAATCCACTTCCTCCAAATTCAGCTCATCGGCGAGCCGACGGGCCTGAGAATCAATTATCCATTCCTCTCCCTGGCGGCCATAGAACAGCGGAATGCTGGAAATTCTGTCAGTTGCCGCCAGAACGACATCGTTTTTTGAAAGAATAAGAGCAAAATGGCCATCAAGAGCGGCGATCGATTCAATCCATAATTCTGCCGGGATAGAAGCAAAGTTGGAAACCAGATCCATCACCGTCTGAGTATTCAAATAGCCCTTAAACCAGACAGAGAGCCCGTCTTTGTCATGACATTTCCAGCCATGCTCCGATCGTAAATTTATATGAATCAAAAGAAACCGCGCTATCTACAGGGATGTGGTCTACGCCTTTGGGGCATGGGCTGCGCCCAAAAGCATTTCCTGGGGTTTGGACATGTGATCCGGCCTCGGCAACAGCTGTCTACCAGCGCCTTTTCTCTTGTGAGCCGGGGCATAGCGAAAAACGAGGGTGACTCGTTCGCCGGATTTACAGCGGCTGCCAAAATGCAAACATGTAGAGGTGTCGACAATTGCGCCTGAGCCTACATCCCCGACCATCTCTATGAAGTCATCCTTGTTGCAGTGCTTGAGAACAACGTCGTCCTCAAGCCTTCCATCCTTGAAATAATAGATATCGGAATAAGAAGTTCCGTTACACACCTTTGTCGAGATGTCCGCCGGCAGAAGCGTCAGAGGTCCGTTCTCCTCGGAAACCGGAAAGACATTTATAAAAACACTGACAAAATGAACATCCGGCTTGTCGAGATGAAACTTCTGGCTCCCCATCCCCGATACGTCTGGCTTGGCCAGCCAAACATTAATATTCTGAAGAAGCGGAACAGAATCAAAATACCCGGAAAGTATCTCGGTAAGCGCATCGCATGTCGCTATTTTAACAAGCTCTGGATAATTTTTGATGTCCTTGTTGTTGAGAAGAACATGAAAGGGGCTGTATTCCGTCCGCTGGCTCTTTCCAGTTTCGTTTTCTGGATCTCTTTCCGCATAAATTTTTTGAGCAATTCGACTGGCATCTTCCAGGCCGGGAATTTCATTAGCTGAGAATAACGCTACACCTTTCTCCGGCGAGAAAAAATTTCTCCATCTTGAGTTTTGTAAAATTTTTCTCGCCATCCGTCGGCGGCCTCTCCACTCGCGGGGGCTCTTTAATACATCAATAAATTCCACGATCCCCTTAAGCACGGAGAACGACAAACCCATCTTCAGTCCGTAAACGAAAATATAGCTTTTCAGGGGGTTAAATAAAATCATGGTCCATCATAAAATCTAGGCTACGCTCAGGATATCTGCCTTGCGGTCAATAAACTGGCGAAACCACAACTCCGTATTTATCCACTGCCAAACAAAGAAACTGTTTTCACTGCCTTCTGAGCAAAAATGCTGCCAGGACTGCCGCACCTTATCCACATCAAAAATTCCTCTCTCACGAAAAGAGCGGCTCTCAATAATATCCTGGACAGCACTTGCAAGGGGGCCCGAGAGCCATTCTTTTTGCGGCGTAACGACAAAACGCTTGGCCGAATTCCTTATTTTATTGGGCAGGTCATGCCGCATTGCATGGCGCAGAATAAACTTCCCATTCCCCTCCCTGATTTTTTTATTTCCAGGCAGCCTGAATGCATATTCAACGAGGCGATGATCGATAAGCGGTTGCCTGAGCTCCAAACCATACGCCATAGAAACGCGATCATTCATTCTGAGGACTCGCGGAAGCTTGGTGATGCATAAATCCCGGAAAAGGGCATTTCGCAATTTGTCTGAAAAAGGCGCTGGAAAAACGTCAGCCTGTTCCCTCAGCGCAAGTTCCGGCTGAAGGCATTCGGGGCGTAGGTGACTGCTCCCATCCGCATGGACAAGCTCGGCCCTGCCACTCTCAATATTTTTAGCCGCCGCCAGCCATTTCTTTTCATCCTGGGGGGAACTTTTTATTTCGCGCCTCAATGCGCGCCACCCCCCCTGGTCTATGACATCGCAATAATAATGAGGCTTGAAATACCCGTATCCAGCGAAGAGCTCGTCCCCACCCTGCCCTTCCAACAGAACCTTGACCCCCTTTTCCCGGGCCAATTCGTGCAAGGGGTGATAAAGCAGCGTTGATACCCCGCCGAATGGCGCTTCCTGATGCCATTGAGCGGTCTCGGCAAGACTCCAGAAATCCTCGACTTTAAAGGTTGCAATATTTCTTTCCCAACTTGCCTTACGGGGAACCTGTTCTGAGAAATCATCCTCATCATAGCGCTTATCACCAAATACGCCGGTGAACGTCTGTATCTCACCCCCTTCAGGCAGCAGACGATCGACGGTCGTCATCACGGACGATGAATCCAGACCCCCGCTGAGCATAACGCCGATCGGCACATCGGCGCGCATCCTCAACCTGACGGAATCCTCCAAAAGCCCCCGCAGCTCATCAGCGGCCGCATCATCATCCTTTTCAGAGAGCGCCTCTGCCTGCTCCGGCAGGTCCCAGTATTTCCACTGGCGCTTAACGCCATCCTTTCCGACAACCATTGCATGTGCCGCAGGAAGGGCATTTATATTTCTGAAAAAGGTTCTTTCCGGGCGCTCGTAGACCCCGCGGCCGAGATAGAGAGACCAACTTTCCATATCTGGCTCGGCGGGAACGCCAGCAACAAGCAACGCCTTTATTTCCGAAGCAAACAGGAACCTTTCGTTATGACGGGCATAATGGAATGGCTTGACCCCCAAACGATCACGCGCACAAAAGAGACTTTGTTTGCGAGAATCCCATATCGCGAAAGCAAACATACCGATGAACCGATCAAGGCAGCCTTCCCCCCAACGCTCGTACGCGGCGAGAATAACCTCGGTATCTGTCTCGCTGCGGAACGGATAGCCCTTCAGAGCCGCGCGGATCTCAAGATAGTTATAGATCTCACCATTGAAGACAATCGCCAGGTCGCCTGTCCGGTCGAACATCGGCTGCCGCCCTGCAGGCGTCAGGTCTATGATATTGAGCCGGTTATGGCCGAGAGCAACATTCCCATTTGCAAGAATCTCAACCCCGGAATCATCCGGTCCGCGATGATGCTGAACCGCAACCATGGCTTCGACTGCCCCACGGGGCGCTCCAGCTCCGATTATCCCTGATATACCGCACATTGATCTATTCAGCCTTATTCAGGCGCTGACCCATCAAGAGCTCCGCCAACTTAAAATCAAGTTCTGTATCAATGCCTACGGAACGCTCTTCGGGCTTAACATAGGGGCGGATGATGTCACCCCAGATCGAATTTTTCTCCATCAATACGTCACGCCGTATCAGAAAAATTGCACCATTACGCTTATAAGCAGGAGGATCGTAATCCTGACGCCGGGTGCCTTCCTTTTCTTCAAGACAATAGGGCAGCAACCGCCCATCAACGATCTTCTTCATAAGGATTGGATGGTTG
>JABJES010000145.1 GCA_018663165.1 Rhodospirillaceae bacterium | reverse complement strand
CGCAGCCGCAGCCGCAGCCGCAGACTCCTCAGCCGCAAGCTTTGCCTCGTCAACGACAGGCTTCTTTTTGACTGGAGCAGCATTTGCTGTGCCTCGACGACCAAACATGGCTGTTCAGCCTCCTCCCGGTCAGTTCTTTTTACTAAAGAATGAGAATTTGCTTCCCGCGTCTGACGCCGTGGTCTTGGCGCTGACAACCTTGGCAATCTGGATTATCGCCTCCGCTGCTTTGGTTTTTTCACCAACTCGCGAAATCATGTCTCCGTTATTAAGCGCCGCGCCGAAGGTCGCTGGATCATGGGGCACGGAAACGACTGGCTCGATACCGAGGACATCCTTAAAATCCTTGGCGCTGAGTTCCGTTTTCTTGGCCTCACCGACCCGGCTTAAGACAACGCGCATCGGCGCATCAACACCACGTTTAGGTGAGAGAATTTCCACCAGATTTTTGGAATCACGGAGATTGCAAAGATCCGGCAAGGCGACCAGAACCACCTCGTTGCTGTCGGAGAGAAGCTCATGCACCCAGCTCTGCCAGACGTGAGGAACATCAATAATCACATAGCTGGCCATCTGGACGACAAACTTCATTACCTTATCAAGGTCCTCAATATTGATCTGCACCCCAGACCCAAGCGAGGCTGGTGATGCCAATATTTTTACATCCTTGGTGCAATCTTCGAGTATGCGCTCGATAATAACGTCATCGAGTCGACCGGTCTGAGAGAGAGCATCGGCCACTGTCTGACGCGGCTGAATATTAAAATTCAGCGCCGCCGTGCCAAAGGGAATATCCAGATCGACAACAACAACGTCTTCATTGAACGTCCGTGACAATTCATAAGCAGTATTACAGGCAAGAACACTGCTGCCCACACCACCGCGCACACCATAAAAAGAGATTACCCTGGCGGATCGGGCGTCAGATTCATCCTTAAGAGATTCAGCAACCGCCGCTCTCAAGTCATCGGACGTGACGGTGCCAAAAAAATACTGGCTTACACCCTGGTGAACAAGCTCACGATACAAGGAAATATCATTCTGGGCACCGATAAGAATTACCTTCGACCCAGGGTCGCAGACATCGGCCAGCGCCGCCAGTTCATCATAAAAATCATCGCCCTTACTGGTCGATTCAATAATCAGAAGGTCCGGGGTTTCATGTTCGGCGAGGAAAGCCGTTGCCCGCCCAATACCACCTTCTTCGGAAAACACAGTTGAGCGCATGAACATACGGTCCTGCTGCATGTCCGCTATGGCCTTGGCGTTTTTCTTCGCCAGGACAAAGGCCCCAATTGTAATTTTAGGAATCAGCAAACCTGGTTTTCCTTTAATTCGTTTTCGTCAAATTTGCAGAGCCACCACAGAACCAGCAGCGCCCACAACCTCTATCTTCCGTGCCTATTCGCCTCCAAGGCCATCTCCCTGGGCGGCGCTTTTCTCGGATGCCGTAGCCTCACCGTGTTTATAGCCATCAACCACCGCGTCGGAACGAATAGCGGGGCGGTTGGTCATCGGGCGCGCATGAATAAGATCGCCAGGATCGCTGACAATGAGGCCTAAGTTGCGTTGAACAGAACAGCCAAAGTTTTTGCGCGGCGTGTTATCGGGGTTGAATTCATAAAGATCGGACCAATCGCCACACTCGGGCAACTCGACATTATTCGCCGCGTAATAAAGAAGAACCCCCCGGTCGCCCAGCGAGCCCGCCGTCCCCGCCATAACGGTGAGCTGATTCTGCTTTAACCCTTTGGTGCGCAAAAAGGCATAAATTCGTTCCGCTCTATCCCTGGTCAGCTCCTCGCTGTCGCCGATAGTTGTGGTTTCGGCGACAAGCGTACCGCGACCGCGATTAAAATATTCCCGCATGAACTTATTGAAACGCACCTGATCGGAATAGGTTGCGAAATTACCCTGAGACGTTATCTCGACTTCAATAGCAATCGTGCCGGAACTGACGAGAAGGGGTTGGGCGCGCGCGACATCAACACCCTCAGCGGGCGGCTGGCACGCAGCCAACACGATGAGCGAGAAAAACAAGACAGAAAAACGGCCCCACAAACCGGCGGTGAAATATCTGGAGGATTGATTAAATGAAAGCATGTCCGATCACTCCATGATGTAGCCGTAAGGGCCGGCAAGCGAACTGGCTGGCGGTGCTGTCCCGGATTTACCGTAGGTGTTCCGTAACCGCCCCAGAAGATAAAGGTCGATATCACTGGCTGGCACAAAACCATCGGACGGCAGCGCAAGGGGTGCGGAATTATCCGTCGGCTTGGCAAGATAGGCCGTAACCGTGACCACCAGCTCGCTCTTGTTCTGGTTGAACTCGACACTACGGAAGAGCGCCCCGAGCACCGGCACGTCCTTGAACCAGGGCACCCCGTTAATCGCATTAACATCATCAGCCTGCAAAAGCCCGGAAATCATAATCGAACCGCCGGAGGGAACATCTACCGTCGTTTCCGTGCGCCGCGCCGAAATGCCGTTAACGGTCGTGCCGTTGATGGTAATGCTGTTCGCCGTCGAAAGGGCGCTGACCTCAGTTGAGACATGCAGATTTATACGCCCGGCATTGAGAACCGTCGGGCTGAAATTCAGGCGGATGCCGAATTCCTTGAATTCATAAGTGACGACCTGGTTTGAATCTGTCGAGATGCCGGAAGGGAACGGGTATTCGCCGCCGGCGAGGAAAGTAGCGGTCTCTCCCGATATCGCCGTGAGCGTCGGCTCGGCCAGAGTCTTGGTCAGCCCCTGCCGCTCAAGCGCTTGATAGGTGGTCGAGGTCAGGCCGGGGATGCCGGTAACAATGGTTCCCGAAGTAAAAAGCGTTCCAGCATCGAGGCCCGTCGCCCCGGTCGTGTCGACCGAAAGGCTCCTGCCGCCACTGTTCTTCGAGAACGATGTATCAAAGCCGAATTCCTTAACCGTCTGGCGCGTCATCTCGGCAACACGCACCTGAAGAACGACCTGCTGGCTGCCCTGAAGGTTGAGAAGGTTATGGACCGCCGACCCTTCGGGCAGGAAGCGGTTGACGATCGCGGCAGCAGAAGCCGAAGTGCCGGCCGATTCGACGGTGCCGGTCAGAAAGAGCCCCTCACGATGAGCTGAAACCTTAATGTTCTCACCCGGCATCAGCCGGTCAAGAGCGGTCTGAACCTCACTGGCGTCGAGAGTGAACCCGGATTTCGGCCTGGAGCAGCACTTCGCCATCTGCGCCGAGAAGAAAAACATTCGACGTTCCCACGGCCCGGGCCGTGATAAACACCTGATTAGAGCGCTCGGCCGTATCGGGCACAATCACATCGGCGATGGCCTCATTGGAAACAATAACATCCCGGACCGGGCTCTGCAGCTTGATAGCGCGGGCCTTGTTCATGGGAATCTCAAAAACCTGCGCTGGCGAGCCTGGCTCCCAGATCGGCAGCGACTCAACGGCAACCGGATCCCGAGGCTGAGCCTGCGGTGCCTGTTGGGCCTGCGCAGGCAGAACGGCCAAGCCAGCAACCACAAGGCCGGCGAGGAACCCTTTTTTCAATCGACAAAAATAACCTTTCAAGATATCGCCCCCACCCTATTTTTGCGTCGCATTTTCATCGCCGCCAATTTCTTCAGGTGCCGCACCGCCGCCGCCTCGATAAACCTTGATGCCAGATTTCTTTTCGCGAGGGGCCCCTGAAGAGGCTTGCGGCTGCAAATTCTGAAACCCTGACACTGTATTTTGCATTTCCCCGAATCTGGCTTTGTACACACCATCGATGTAACGGAAGAACGAACTGGCCTCAATATTGGTGACAAAGGATTCCTCACTCAAGTCTTCGGTGGTTAGGCCATCAGATGAGGTCAGAGCCTCTTTTTCCGCCTCATCGGGAATAATACTGCGCAGAGAAAGTGAGATTTTTCCCATTTCCCGCGCCGTTGAAATTACCTCCACCTGCTTTGGCGTCGCCTCCACAACAACCGTCTTCGCCACTTGTGCCAAGCCCTCAATCTCCGCTGTCTGTTGATCAATGGCGAGGACAAGCATATTGCGCATGAAAGTACCGGACGTTCTTGACAGTTTAATCGGCGAATTAAGGTAAGGAACCAAGGACACAACCGCCCCCTCTTTTTCCTCCTCGATTTCCAGCCCATGGGTGAGGATGAGATCAACCCGATCACCGGGCAGGATAAACCCCGAACCATCGGCGACCACATCAACCGGAATCGTTACCGCCCGCATCCCCGGCTTAAGCACCCCGGACATGAAGCCCGGCGCATCTCTCTTAAACAGCTTGGCAGTGATAACCGGCTCCCCCTTGGTAATGCCGCGGCGAACAAAGGTGTCCTTAAATTCGGTCATGATGTCGAAGTCATCGGTCTCGACATAATAGCCTTCCTGAATGGCGTCTTCCGGCCAGGGAACAAATTCGACGTTATCAATGGTCACGGCCGAGCCTGTTGGCGCATCCAGCTTGGCAATAAGAATCTTGAACTGATCCTCACTATCCGCCTCGGCAGCGATTTGGCTTTGCTGGGTCGACAGAAAATCACGGACGAGAAACGCCGTTCCCCCCGCGATAATCACCGCCAGTATCAAAAGACCTATAACAACAATGCGCATTCTGGTCCCAACCTTGTTTTACGCCATCCCGGCGTGGGTCTTGTTTCGAAGCACAACAAACGGCCGCCCCTTTTTTTCCAGCCACCGAATGCGTCGGTTCGGCGTCCAGGAGAAAGGGGAAACGCGCCTAGAATCACGAACTTAGCCATAAAAATACATCAGGAACGCCCACGCAAACAAGTAAACAACGAGCATCGGTTGATTTTACTATATATAGCGTAGACACCATCTCCCCACCCCAATTTATGCGGCATAACCCCCTCGCCTTCAACCTGAATCCCTGGCT